>NZ_JACIVD010000068.1:0-28251 GCF_014145555.1 Limosilactobacillus albertensis | reverse complement strand
CGGTATGTAATTGCTTATGACAGTACTACTAATACAGAATTAGGACGGACCAAGGTAAATGGAAATCTTGCTCGTCCCGATGTCGCAAAGGCTTATCCTAATGTAGTCAATGCTAAGGATGCCGGTTACCAAGCAACGATGAACAGTCTTGACTGGAGCAAGGTTAAGAATGTTGATGACCATCTTCAAATCGTTAGCCGTTACAGTAATGCTGCTAACGGTGAAGGAGACCACGTTGATTCTTGGTCGCAACCAATCAATTTAGATAAGAGCAACAATGCCTATCTTGATAATTTCAGTATTGTTAATAACCAATTACAAGTAACCGGTTGGAATGCCACTAATAAAGCATTGGGCAAGCATAACCATTACATCATCTTATTTGACCGGACTGCCGGTCATGAGTTAGCACGGCAAAAGGCAACAGCAGTTGCCCGTCCCGATGTCGCCAAGGTTTACCCGCAGGTAATCAATGCGCAAAACTCTGGTTTTAATGTTAGCTTCTCATTGGCTAATGTGGACTTAAATCATGAATTGCAAGTTATTAGTCGCTACAGTGATGTCCAAAATGGTGAAGGCAATAACGTTAATTATTGGTATGCCCCAAAGAAATTCACTCCAAACAATACCAGCAATCAAGGTAACCTTGATAACTTTAACCTTAGTAATGGGGAATTAACAGTTGCTGGTTGGCACGCTACTGATTATTCTCAAGTAGAAAGTAACCACTACTTAATTCTTTTTGATAAGAGTAACAATACTCAAGTAGCTTCAATAAAGGTTACTAATGTTGCCCGTCCAGATGTAGCGAAGGCTTATCCCGCCGTTCAAAGTGCTGGTCAGTCTGGTTTTAATGCTAGTTTTGGTAAAGTTAACCTAACTCCAGGTCACGCTTACCAAATCGTTAGCCGTTATTCAACTTTAGCTGAAGGCAATGGTGATAATGGACAAAGCAAGTTCACTGATTTCTGGTCAGCACCAGTAACATTAAACCAGCAGGCTTACAACATTGATAATTTCAGTGCGACTAAAGATGGCTTTAATGTAACCGGTTGGGTAGCTAGTGACCAGGCTATTAATAAGCAAAATCCATACTTGATTTTATTAAACAATGGCAAAGAAATTGCGCGGACAAAGTTAAGCTTAACTGATCGTCCCGATGTTGCCAAAGTCTACCCAAGTTTGTACAACTCGCAAAAGAGTGGCTTTAATGTTAATTTAAAGGTTGACCCGGCAACAGCCAATGGCACCTTAAAGATCTTGCTTCGTTTTGCTGGTTCAACAGATGGTAAGACTGATTTTAGTGATCAAACTAGTCAGGATTACCCAACAAACACAGGTAATTTTGATAATGTTCATATTACTGCAACCAAGGTAAGTCTTAGCGGTTGGCATGCAAGCACTCAAGTTGCTAATAGACCATATGAATACTTAATTGTTCTTGATAATGGTGGTAAGGAACTTTACCGTCAGCAAATTACTGATAAGGATATTACTCGTAACGATGTTCAAAATGTTTATCCATATATTAAGGAAGCTAATAAGTCTGGCTTCCAAGTAACAATGGATATCCCTGCTAATATGCAAGGACACTTGGTTCGTTTTATTCATCGGATTACTGATGATCAACAAGGTAACGGTAATTATGTTGACTTCTACTCCAATCCAGTTATTGTGAACTTACAGTACAATATGAATGCAAATGGTATCAACCGTTATATTTTAGATAATGGAATTGGGCATGCAAATATTACGGTAAATCATGTTCTTAACGAAGCTAATGTAGCTAGTGGAATTTTGACTGGCAAATATAGTGAAACTAAAGATGGTAAGCCCAATATGGTCGTAGTTCATGAAACTGCCAACCCTAATGACAGTATGGGGGGGGAGATTAACTACGAGAAGGCTAATTACAATGGTGCTTTTGTGCATGCTTTTGTTGATGGTAACCAAATTGTAGAAATTGCTCCAACAGATCATGAAGCCTGGGGAGCAGCCTATCCAGCAAATGGTCGAGCAGTTCAATTTGAACAGGTAGAAGTATATGGTGCAAATAACTTTGCTCACGAACTTGTAAATGCTGCTTACTATACCGCATATAAGATGAATGAATATGGAATGTTCCCTAGTTTAGCACAATCAGATGGTACTGGATCATTATGGTCACACCATGATGTAACTAGATATATTGCTAATGGTAAGACAAATCATACAGATCCTGATGGCTATTGGACAAATAGGGCATCACGTTACTTTGGCACTTCCTATACAATGAATGACTTCTTTGAATTAGTTAAGTATGAATATTCTCACCTTTAATAATTAATTTTTAAACAAAACCTTCTAAAACTGCGGTACAATTTTAGAAGGTTTTTTATTTTATAAGGAGTATCTATGTCTAAGCAAAAATTTTATCATTGGCTTTTTTGGCCGTTAATGTTATTGTCGATAGCAACTTTAATCTGGATGTGTACGAAAATCCAGTTTGTATTTCAACCATTTCTAACTTTTATTTCAGTTGTTTTTGTTCCGCTGATTATCTCTGGCTTCTTGTATTATATGTTAAACCCAGTTTTAAAGCTTTTTATGAAGATTAAAATTGGTCGTTTTCGGATGAACAAGGGACTAGCTAGTTTATTAATTGTGTTGTTGCTAATTGTGATTATTGTCGGGGGAATAACAATGCTGATTCCGCCGGTAGTAAAGGAAATTTCGTCCTTAGTTCGTCATTTACCGCAAACAGTTACCGGATTACAGCATTTAATTAATGACACTATTCAACACTCATTTTTAAAGAACGTTGATTTAAATTCTTATTACCGTCAGTTTGATCACCAGTTAGCTGGCTATGCTCAAAAAGTTCTACAAGGACTATCTGAACGGGTAGGGGATATTATTGGGATGCTGACAAATGTTACTGTTGTGACTATTACTGTTCCCGTAATGCTATTCTACATGCTTAAGGATGGTTCTAAGCTTATTCCAAGTATTCAGAAATGGCTTTCACCGCATCATGCTAAAGAGGTGAATGAGCTTCTTGGGAAGATGAATTCCACCTTGTCCTCATATATTTCTGGACAGATGATCGAGTGCCTATTTGTTGGTGTGTTTACATCAATTGGTTATGTAATTATCGGCCAACCATTGGCAATCGTGCTAGGAATTGTTGCTGGACTAACAAATATTATTCCATACATTGGACCTTATATTGGGATTGCACCTGCCTTGTTTGTGGCATTAACAATGGCGCCAAATAAAATTATTTGGGTAATCGTTGTTGTAATTGTTGTTCAACAGGTAGATGGAAATATTGTTTATCCAAACATTATTGGTAAGACATTACAAATTCACCCGTTAACAATTATTATGTTGTTGCTTGCTGCCGGTCATATTGCCGGAATTGGTGGAATGATTCTTTGCATTCCATTCTATGCGGTTATTAAGACCATTTGTGAATACTTCTTTGATATTTACCGAATTGAACACCCAATAAAAGAAGAACAAGAGTAAAGAAAAATCTTCGCTGATTTAATTTCAACGAAGATTTTTTATTTAGTAATATCGATGTGTATATCCGTAATGGTTACCGTATGTTGGGTGAGTGTAGGTTGAGTGGTAACCATTATTATAACTGCGGTAAGTGTGATATTGCGGTGTTGAGTAACGTTGAGTAGTAGCAGCTTGTGCATGGTTTTCAGTAGCAGGAACAGCTTGCGATTCACTATATGCTTCGTTGCTATTGTTTACTGAAGTACTTTCTTCTTCGCTTTGACTAGTTTGTGAATGGTGACTACTTGAGCCAGTAACCTCATCGCTACCATTACCACTACCGGGATCGTTGTAACTTGCACCACCTGGAAGAATGAAGTTAGTTTCATTATATCCGTTATAGTGTGGCTGTGACTTGTACATCTTAGTTTCGTGGTTAACAACATTTTTAGCTTTTAAGCCCAGTTGCGCACGAACTAATTTAGATACCCGGTTGATTTCTTTTGGACTGGCAATTTGGAAGGATACTCCTTCGATTGTTGCGTTTTGACCTTGGAAATGGTACGTTTTAACGTTATTCATTGCTCCATGGTAGTTTCCGTAAAGGGTTGCAATATCGTCAATCGGGATATTAGTTTTAACCCCATCCCCAACAGCATCAAGAATCTTATTAGCTGCTCCAATTGATCCCGAAGTCTTAAATTTATTGATAACGCTCTTTAGAATCTGTTGTTGCCGTTTTTGTCGACCGTAATCATTATTTGGATCATCGTACCGCATCCGTGAGTACTTCAAGGCGTTTGCTCCGTTAAGGTGTTGTTTACCTTTTTTGAAGTGGTGTCCTTCATAGTCGAAGGCAAATGGGTTGTTAACTTCAACTCCGCCAACAGAGTTTACAACTTTTTCGAGAACTCCCATGTTGATAACGGCATAGTAATCGATTGGCACATCAAGTAGCTCTGATACTTGTTTAACGGTTTGCTTAGGGCCATTAATTGCATAGGCCGCATTGATCTTGACATAGTCTGGACCATCACTAGTTTCGACACGAACTAAAATGTCGCGGGGAATACTCGTCATTGTGATTGTTTTGTTCTTTGGATTAATGGTGAATAATTCTAGTGAGTCGGTATTACCACCCTTATTACCCCGATCCAGGGCACCAACATCGGTTCCCATCGTAAGAACAGAGACAGGCTCACCTTTTTGCAGCTTCTTACTAATCTTACCATCACCAGCGCCAAACACTCCTTTGGCAACTGAATGAACTTTATGATATTCGTAAAATCCACCGGCAACCACAAGGCAGATTAAGAGACCAATCAAAAGCCGTACCCAATTAGGAGTCCGGTAGTGGTGTTTTTGCGGTGGCTGAAAGTCTGGTGACGACTGTTCTTCTTCGCGCCGCAATCGATTTTCACGATTATTATGTGCTTCCTCGCGTTCTCGTCGTTTGCGCTCATTAACGTCACGTTGGATTCGTTCTTCCATCCGCTTACGGTAGTGTTCCCGTGATTCGTGATTATTGTTATTATCCATATACAAAGTACCTCAATAAAATAAGTTCTAACTTTATTAATATAGCAGAAAATTAATATCAAGTTCAAATATATCGTAAGACTTTAAACTTTCTGTAACTTTTCGCAAGGATAGACTTTCCTAAAAATATGTAATAATATAGTAGAGATATTGCGCAAATTTAAATGAAGAAAGGAAAATAAGTTAATGTCACCAAAACAACTTGCTGAAGCAGTTAATAAGCGACGGACATTCGCCATAATTTCACACCCGGATGCCGGTAAGACAACTATTACTGAGCAACTTCTCCTTTTTGGAGGCGTTGTTCGGGAAGCTGGGACCGTTAAAGCACGGAAAACCGGTAATTTTGCTAAATCTGACTGGATGGAGATTGAAAAGAAGCGTGGAATCTCTGTTACTTCATCTGTTATGCAGTTTGATTTTCAAGGAAAAAGAATCAATATCCTTGATACCCCGGGACACGAAGACTTTTCTGAAGATACCTACCGGACATTAATGGCAGTGGACTCTGCTGTCATGGTTATTGATAGTGCTAAGGGGATTGAGCCGCAGACAAAGAAACTTTTCCAAATTTGTAAAATGCGGGGGATTCCAATCTTTACCTTTATGAACAAGTTTGATCGGGATGCCCGTGAACCGCTCGACTTACTTAATGAAGTTGAAGATGTCCTTGGAATTGAGACCTACCCGATGAACTGGCCAATTGGCTCCGGCCACCAGTTTAAAGGAGTATATGACCGTTTTAATCGCCGTGTTGCATTGACCCACCCAGTAGACGAAAGCAACCCTTACTTACCATTAGATGAAGATGGCAATGTTAAAGGTGAAAATCCATTAGCTGGTGATGGTGAATGGCAGGACGCAATGGATGGCATGGAATTAGTTGAGGTTGCTGGTAATGAATTAGACCGTGAGAAGATTGCAAAAGGTGATCAAACGCCTGTCTTCTTTGGTTCAGCGTTAACTAATTTTGGAGTACAAACTTTCTTGGAGACCTATCTTCAATTTGCACCAGCACCAAGCGACCATAAGACCGAAGAAGGGGATGTTATTAAGCCCCTTGATCCTGAATTCTCTGGTTTTGTTTTCAAGATTCAGGCAAATATGAATCCGCGACACCGTGATCGAATTGCTTTCGTACGGATTTGTTCCGGCGAATTTGATCGCGGAATGGACGTTACTTTATCACGGACGAAGAAGCCAATGCGGTTATCAAATGTGACTGAGTTTATGGCTGACACCCGTGAGAATGTAGAGACTGCTGTTGCCGGTGATATTATCGGGCTGTATGACACGGGTAACTTCCAAATTGGCGATTCTATTTACAATGGTAAAAAGGATATTCAATTTGAAAAGTTACCACAATTTACCCCTGAATTATTTGTCCGGGTAGCTGCTAAAAACGTGATGAAGCAAAAGTCCTTCCATAAGGGAATTAATCAGTTAGTCCAAGAAGGAGCAGTTCAGCTTTATCGGAGCTACTCAACTGGGGACTATATTTTGGGTGCCGTTGGTCAGTTACAGTTTGAGGTCTTTAAGTTCCGAATGCAAAACGAATATAATTCCGAAGTTGTGATGGAGCCAATGGGGAAGAAGACTGCTCGTTGGATTGACCCTGACCAATTGGACGAGAAGATGTCGTCATCACGGAATATCTTGGTTAAAGACATTCATGACCAGCCACTGTTCTTATTTGAAAATCAATTTGCGGAAAACTGGTTTAAGCAAAAGTATCCTGATGTGAAATTGACAGCAAAATTGTAAAATAGTTTTGAACAAGAGTATCTATGCAATTGTATAGATGCTTTTTTCATTCACTGAAAAATATGAAGAAATATTGAAAAACTATTTAAAAATATTTGAATTTATGATTTAATTTACCTGTTTAATGAAAGTTAATTTCTCTAAGGAAAGTCAGGTAATATTATGCAAGAAAAAAGCCATTATAAGCTTTTTAAGGCTGGTAAAAACTGGTGTACGATGATGATTACATTGGTTGCAGCAGCAGCGGGTGTATCTATTGCAAGCACCACTGTACACGCTGATACAGTTGCAACTCCAACAGTTCAAGTTGAAAAAGCAACGGGAACAAAAGATCAACAATCCAATGGTAAGCCTGATCAAGAAAAGCAATCAGGTCAGGGTTCAGTAGACACACAAAACACAAACACTAATAATCCATCTACTAAACAACAAGCCGATGTTGATTACAAAACACCGGTAAATAACGGTTATATTGATACCGTTACAACTAATGCTAAAGATGAAAACAATATTGAAGTTAATGGTTGGCACGCTACTAACCAATATAAAAATGGAATGGATCACTACCTTATTGCTTTGAATGGTGATAATAACCATGAATTATACCGAACAAAGGTAGAAACAACTTACCGTCCAGATGTTCAAAAGGTATATCCCAAAGCACCTATTTCAGGTAATGGTGGTTTTCAAGCAACTATTCCTGTTAATCGTTTGAACAATGCATCATCTGTACGTTTTGTATCTCGTTATACTAATAGCCCAGTTGGTGAGCCTAATGGCGGAGTTGATTTCTGGTACCCAACGATTCAGACTAAAGCCGCATATTTAGATAATTTCAAGGTTAACGGTAATAATATTGAAGTTAGTGGTTGGCATGCAGATGATCAATCAGTTAATAAGCCGGCTCACTTCTTGATTTTATTTGATAAGTCTAAGAATAAAGAAGTTGCTCGTCAAAAAACAAAAGTTGTTGCCAGTCCAGATGTAGCACAAAATGGTTATGCAACAATTGCTAATGCTAATAAGTCTCGCTTTAGTGCTGTATTTACAATTAATCCAGCTATGCTTGGCGATGAGTTTACCATTGTTAGTCGTTACAGTGATAACGAAAAAACAGGTGAAGGTAACCGTTCAGATTACTGGTTTAACAATAATTCGCTTAAAATTGGTAAAGGTAAAAATGCTGGTTACATTGATCAATTAAGTGTTGATGCTAAAGATAATAAGGTAATTGTTAGTGGATGGAATGCCAACGATGATTCAGCAGTATTGACAAACCATTATTTGATTTTATTCGATAAGACGGCAAACCATGAAGTTGCTCGTCAAGCGGTAAAGACACTTGTTAGTGCTGATGTAGCACAAAATGGTTTTGGCGATGTTAATAATGCAAACCGGTCGCGGTTTAATGCTTCATTTGATATTACCCCAGCAATGATTGGTCACCAATTAACAGTTGTTAGTCGGTATACTAATGATGCTAAGGGTGGTGAAGGGACCCATTCAGATTACTGGTATAACCAAGCTGCTGTCCCTGTCTATGCTAACCAAGCGGGATACCTTGATCAATTTAGTGTTTCAGGAGCTAATGGTCAAATAAATGCAAGTGGTTGGCATGCTGCTGATGCATCTTCAATCTTAAACAACCATTACCTAATTTTATTTGATAAGACTGCAAATCATGAAGTTGCTCGTCAAAATGTAAAGGTTACTGCCAGTGCTGATGTTGCGCAAAATGGTTTTGGTAACATTGCCAATGCAGGTCAATCTAGATTTAGCACGAACTTCAAAGTTACCCCAGCAATGGTTGGTCATCAATTAGTCTTAATTAGCCGTTACAGTGACGATGCTAAAGGTGGCGAAGGGAACCATATTGATTATTGGTACAACAATGCAATTAATTTGAATAATAACCAAGCATGGTTAGATAATTTTAATCAAAATGGTAATACAATTACCGCTTCTGGTTGGCATGCAGATGATTCATCATTTATTAACAAGCATCACTTTATTATTCTCTGGGACTTAAGTAAGGGTCACGAAATTGGTCGTAAGGAAGTAACCAATACCACTAGCCCTGATATTAATAATGTCTATGGCAATGTTCTTGGAGCTAATAATGCACGGTTTAGTGTCAGCTTTAACATTGATGGTCAATATGCTCATGATGCAATGCAATTAATTAGTCGGTACAGTAATGCGGATAACGGGGAAGGTAATTACTCACAAAATTGGCTTACTAACCAATACTTGAATCTTTATCAAAACCCATCATGGATGTACCAAATCAACTACAGTCAAATTCAACCGACTGGCCCAGTTGGACACAACATCGGCCCCGGTTACGAAGGAATTAAGACCCAGTTAGTAAAGGATCGGATTGGCACAGGTTACCAACACAACACTTATACAACTGCTGATGCTTACCGGGTAATGAATGTTCAACGCGCGCATGGGCTACCAGCTACCGGTTGGGTTGATTATAATACTTGGGTAGCGTTAGGTTTACCTGCTGACCAATGGAATAGTATTGATAGTTATGTTGCTCCACTTGGTGCTGGTGCCGGTGCTTCTCGTCAGGATCACATTGAGGCAATGATTCGTCAGGCTTACCAATACATGGGTAAACCATGGCTAGCCGGATGTTCATCATCTCCTGCCTATGGTGTGGACTGTTCTGGTTTAGTAATGCAAGCTCTTTATGCTGGTGGCATTAACCCAACATCATGTAGTTCTATTTACCATGGCTTCCCAGGTAATGAATGGAACTCACGTAATCTCTTTACTGACCCTCACTTTATGAATGTTTCATACGGTGACCGTCAACGTGGGGATTTAGTATTCTATTACCAACCTGGCACACATACAATTTGGCACGTAGCTATTTATCTTGGCAACAACCAAGTAATTGAAAGCTGGCCACCAAGAGTTATGGTTCAGCCAATTGTTAATGGTCAACGTAATGTAATTGCAGGGATTAGACGAGTATTTGCATAATTCAATGAAGGGCTTAGAATTCACAGATTTTAAGCCTTTTTATTTTGGATAATAATCGGGGGATAATAATGGAAAATAAAAAACATTTTAAACTATATAAAAGTGGTAAAAATTGGGTAGTAGCCGCAATTACTACCATTGCCCTTTCAGCAGGATTTGCATTTAATACTGATGTACTTGCAGATAATCAACAGCCACCACAAAATAGTCAACCACAAACTAGCCAGACATATAACCATCAAGATAATGGAAATTACGGCTATTTAGATCAAGCTAATTTTAATAACAATCAATTAAGTGTTGCTGGATGGCAAGCAACTAATCAGGCGGTTAACGAAAATAACCGGTATGTGATTGCCTATGACAGTACGACAAACAAAGAATTAGGACGTAATACCGTTACTAATGTTGCTCGCCCTGACGTTGAAAAAGTTCATAACGTATATAATGCAGGTGAGTCCGGTTATGATTCAGCAATCAAACTTGACTTTAATAATATGCATGATGAAAATGATGCGATTCAAGTTGTTAGTCGCTATAGTAACGCGGCTAATGGCGAGGGGACGCATACGGACTGGTGGTCTCAACCAATCTCAATTGATAAAAATAATTATGCGTGCATGGATCAATTTAAGGTGCAGAATGGTCAATTACATGTAGCGGGGTGGAATGCTACTAATGGTTCAATTAATCGAAATCATCATTTCTTAATCTTATTTGATCAAACAGCAGGGCATGAAATAACACGGCAAGAAGTGAAAAAGATTGCTCGTCCAGATGTTGCTAAAGTTTATCCTAATATTGTAAACGCAAATATTTCAGGATTCAGTACAGCTTTTAATGTTGCTAATTTAGATCCCAATCACCAATATCAGATTCTTAGCCGTTATAGTAATGCTGCTAATGGTGAGGGCTCAAATGTGACTTATTGGTTTGCCCCACAACGAATTGCACCAGCTAGTCAAGATAACCTGGGATACGTAGATAACTTCAATATTAGCGATGGTGGTAATCTAACAGTCTCTGGTTGGCACGCAACTAACTTATCAGACCTTGCAAGTAATCGGTTTATCATTATTTTTGATAAAACTGCTAATCGTCAAGTTGCTTCTGCTAAGATAAACAGTGTTAGTCGTCCAGATGTTGCGAAGGTATACCCGAATATCCTTAATGCAAATAGTGCTGGTTTTAATGTCACTTTTGATCTTGGCGCAGGTCAATTACAGCCAGGACACGCCTATGTGGTAGTAAGTAGATATTCTGCTGATCCAAATGGTAATGGGAATGATGGACAACACGTTGATTTTTGGTCAAATCCAATTACATTAAATCAAACAGCATTTAGTATCGATCGTACTAATATGACTACTGATGGTTTACAGGTCCAGGGCTGGATGGCAAGTGACAATAGCTTAAATCAGCGAGTACCATATCTAATTCTTTTGCATAATGGGAAAGAGGTTACACGTCAAAAGCTGGTTTTAACTACTCGCCCGGATGTTGCAAATGTCTATCCAGCAATGTACAACAGTAAAAATAGTGGTTTTAATACCATCATTAAATTGAATCAGAAACAGTTAGAGCAACTTGCTGATGGGAATATGCAGGTCTTGTTACGGTTCTCAACTACTAATGATGGTAATCCACATCTAAACCAAGGAGTAACAGATCAGTTTAGTGGTAATTACCCAACAAATACAGGAAATGCAACTGTTAAGCTTAATGGAAATAACATTAAGATAGCTGGTTGGCATGCAGCGATTGGCAGTAATCAATGTCAATACCAATATCTAATTGTCGTTGGCTTAGATGGTCATGAATTTTACCGTATTCGTTTAAATAATCAAAATTCAAACCTTAATAGTAATAACGCTAATGCTACATGGATTACAGGAGTTACAAAGTCTGGATTCAGTTCAATACTTCCTATTCATACCGATATGAATCACCGTGCAATCAAAGTTATCCATCGTTACACCGATGATCCAGCTGGTAACGGCAATTATCTTGATTTTATGTCACCACAAATTGATATTAATGATGGCTTTCAATCTCTTAATGGTGGTACAGTGTACTTTGATCCAACTAATGGCCAATTAGCGACTGGATGGCGGACGATTAACGGTAACCGCTATTACTTCTCTGATGGCTACGATGTTCAGCCAGATCCTGATGACTTATGGATTCATTATGACCAATTACATGGGCGGATGTACACCGGTATAAATTGGGTTGATGGTCATTGCTATGATTTTGGTAGCGATGGTATTGCACGGGCATTACCGCAAAATGATGGATGGAGCTGGCCATTCCCTGGTTCTGGAGAAGGGTGGTTCCAATCAGGGCAACGCTTTGGCTACACACCTTATCCACGAAAAAATGGTTACCATGATGGCCTTGATTTTGGTCGTAGCGATCACCCAGGTTCAGCAGTTCATGCTGTTCATGGTGGCCGTGTATTAGATGTTAATACTGTTCGTGATGATAACGGGCAGACAATGTGGTGGTTTACTACTATCTGGGATGGTCGTTTCCTCTACGTATACCAGGAAGCATTTAGCAACCGTAACCGGATTACAGTAAATCGCAATGATATTGTATATCCAGGGCAAGTAATTGGTTACCGTGATCTTGATCATTTACACCTTGGCATTAACACCAGTCCTAATTATGGGGTAGACCTTAAGAATTCATTTAATCCAAGTTGGTCAGACAATACTAAAGCAACTGGTCATGGAGAATGGATCGATCCTGAATGGGCAATTAGAAATCGAGTATAAAATATCATAAGTAGGCTATGGGAAATCGTAGCCTATTTATTTTTAAATAACTTGTTTTATTTTAGTGAATCTTATATATTGGAAGCGTAATCATATTATGAGGATGGGAGAATAATAGGGATAATGAAGAAAAAATTATATAAAGCAAAGAAAAACTGGGTAATTGGTATTATTGCAGGAATGGCTTTGTTAATAAGCGGTGGTACAGTTACTTATGCTGATTCAGTTCAAGGCACAAATGTGAATGCACCAGAGCAGAATGATGTGGCTAATAATTTAGCCCCAAAGTCAATGAATACTGAAAGAAGTCAAATAAATACGACAAATGATACCCCAGCAATCACTCCGCAAAGTACTGTTCAAGAAAATCAATGGAATCAAGAAAAAGCACAAAGGCTTGATGCGTATATGACACAGTATGGTCAACAACATAATATGGATTTTCAAAAATATGATGGGTCAACACCAATGCCGATTGATTGTGAGTACCCAGAATTTGATATAACTAAATTGTGGTCTGATAGAGAGGCAACTATTGGTTATAGCCAAGATGGGGCTAATAAGTATGACTATAATACAGTTGCTATTTATAACCATTATGCCGGTAATAGGCTAAGTCAGTTTCATGATACTTACTGGTTTACGATTCATAATAATCAGCCAGTCGTATTAGAAGATAGTACAACTAATGGAGGTACTGTCTGGTTAAATAATATTAATGACTTAAGTCAGTGGGACGATGGAGACTATGTTAATAATACTAAAAACTTTCAAGCAGCATTTACTCAAATTTTAAATAATGCCCCGTTATATAACTTTGAAGATCATGGGAACTATGCTTGGCTAGATGAGCATAGTCTTAATAATGATGGACAACTAAATCTTAAAGGATGGCATGCCACTAATGACGCATTAAATAAGAAATATCATTATAGTATTATTCTAGATGGTAAGACCCATCGTGAAATAGCACGACAAAATATTACAAATTCATCTATTGAACGCAAGGATGTTAAGGCAGTTTATGATATTTATAATGCTGAAAAATCTGGCTTTGATGTAACTTTTAATATTGCTAATAGTCTTGCTAATGCTACAAGTATTCAGCTTGTCGATCGTTATACCGATGATCCTGCTGGAAATGGGGATGCAACAGATTACTGGTTTGCCCCTTTTACAATTGAACATGGTAATTATGGTAGCCTCGACAATGTTTCTATCGAAAAAAATCAATTGCATCTTGCTGGATGGCATGCAAGTAATTCAACCGCTAATAAAAAATATCATTATATTATTATAGTTGATAATACTAATAATAATCGTGAGTTAATACGAGTAAGGTTAGGTAATAACGTTAGACGTCCTGATGTTGCTAAAGTTTTACCTAGTGTATATCATGCGGGTCAGTCTGGTTTTGATACTTATGTAAAGTTAACTAATTTTAATTTCAACCATCAATTACAAGTGATTGACCGTTATACCGATGATCCTAGTGGGAATGGAAATGCAGTTGACTATTGGTACTCATCGTTTGGCGGTCAGACCACTAATCAAGGATGGCTTGATAATATTAACTTTTCAGATGGTCAACATTTAACCGTGTCAGGTTGGCACGCCAATGATGTAACTAACTATGAACAAGAACATTTTGTAATTCTTTTTGACAGTACTAGTAATCAACAAGTAGCTGTTGTGCAAGCAAAAGCAGTAAGGAGACCTGATGTTGCCAAGGTATATCCGAGAGTTAAGACGGCGATAAATTCAGGATTTCAGGCGACATTTGATTTGACAAAGAGTAAATTAATCGCAGGGCATAGCTACGCAATTGTAAGTCGTTATTCTACTGCTACTGATGGCAATGGTGACCAAGGAGCCTACACTGACTGTTGGTTTAGGCCTAATTTACTGACTACTAAAGCACACTATTTTGATAAAGTTCAAATGACTAAGGACGGCTTACAAGTAGTTGGTTGGGCAGTAGATGATAGCTCTATCAATCGGGCCAATGCATATCTTATTATTTTGAATAATGGCAAAGAGATTGCACGGCAACGGTTGTCACTTATTAGTCGTCCAGATGTCGCACGAGTTTATCCTAGTGTTTACAATAGTCTTAATAGCGGTTTTGATACGTTAGTTAAATTTGATCCACAATTGGTAACAGGACAGTTACAGGTTTTGGTGCGCTTTACAAACGATCCAGCGGGTAATGGTAATTATAGTGATCAAATAAGCACATCTTATAATTCAAATGTTGGAAATTTTGACCAAATTGATATAACTAACACTACGCTTACTATTAGTGGTTGGCATGCGACAGATCAAAGTAATAAGCGGCCATACCAATATTTAATTGCGTTAGGAGAAAACGGGCAAGAATTGTATCGGTGGCAAATTAAAGATAGAAGCTTAACACGGTTGGACGTTTTCAAGGCTGTCCCATATATTCTTAACAGTAGCAATTCTGGTTATCAATTGAGCGTTTCTATTCCTAATGAAATTCAGCATCATACAGTTCGCTTTATTCATCGTTATACAGATGATCCTAACGGTAATGGTAATTATTCTGATATTTATTCTAATTCAATGATGGTTAATAATTTAATGCGAACACCAATTGATTTTCGGCAATCCTCGGAATATGCACCATATCCAAATATAAACCAACTTAAGAATTTCTGGATTAATGTGAAAATTGGTCAAAACCGTGTTTATATGATGGACGGTAATAATGTTGCTTATACAATGTACTGTACGGCAGGACGGTATGTAAATGGCGTTAGTCTTACTCCAACTGGAACGTACTATGTTCAACCAGAGCGTGGAGACATTTTTGAATGGGCAAACCATTGGACTTCTTGGAAAGATCATGGAGTATACCTATTTCATAGCGTTGTCTTTGATCAGCCATGGCATGATCATCAATATGATTTAAACCAAGCAAAACTTCTTGGTGTTTCGACTGGTTCACATGGTTGTATTCGTTTATCAGTTCCTGATGCGTATTGGATTCAGCATAATGTCCCAGCTGGCACTAAAGTTGTAATTGAAAATTAATACCTGCATATTTTTTATTAACGCAATATGATAAAAATAGTTTTAGAACAGTTCATACTTAGAGTGTGGACTGTCTTTTATTTTTTCCCCTTGCCAAATCATCCTTCAACATATATACTTAGTTACATAAGTAATTAACTAAATAACAAACTAAGGAGGTGCTCCAATGCAATTTAATTTTGATGAATCATCACCGCTTTATCAACAGCTTGCTGATCAATTAGAGGAGATGATCTTCTCTGGCGGTTTCGACGAGGGATCACAAGTGCCATCAACAACTCAGCTTTCCCAGCAGCTACACATTAATCCGGCAACGGTTCTTAAGGGGATGAATATCCTAGTCGACAAGGATTTACTAGAAAAGCGTCGTGGGTTAGGGATGTTTGTAAAAAAAGGAGCGCAGAAAAAAATTATGGAGCAACGTAAAGAAAGCTTTTATAACGACTATGTTAAAAGTTTACTAATCGAGGCTGATAAGCTTGGTATTACTAAGCAGCATTTATTAGATTTGATTGAACGAGGTGAAAATGATGGATCAATTAATGGTTAAAAATATCGTAAAAAAGTATCGACAGACAACGGTTCTCAATAATATTTCATTTAATTTAGAGCCGGCAAAAATTTATGGGTTGCTTGGTCGTAACGGTGCTGGTAAGACGACCTTGTTAAATATCATTAGTAACCGTATTTTCCCAACCAGTGGCGAGGTGCGGATTGGTGGCGAAAGCATTAATGATAATGATGAATTACTGAATAAGATTTTTCTGATGAGTGAGGCTAACCTTTACCCGCGTGAAATGAAAATTGCGCAGACTTTTGACCTTGCGGATGTGGCTTACGGCAGCTTTGATTATGATCTCGCTGACCGTCTTTTAACCGCCTTTGAACTTAGTGGTAACGCTAAAGTAACTAATCTCTCGACTGGTCAGCGGACGGCTTCAAAGTTGATTGTTGCATTAGCAGTTAATGCTGAATATGTTCTCCTTGATGAACCGATTTTAGGTCTTGATGCTAATCACCGTGAACTTTTTTACAAGGAATTAGTCAAGTCTTATCAGGAAAAGCCACGGACATTTGTATTGTCAACACACTTAATCGAAGAAATTCAGCAGTTAGTTGAACATGTCCTAGTTTTGGATAAGCATCAAATTATAATTAATGATGATCTTGATGACTTGCTTGCAAAGGCTCATGCCATTAGTGGACCAGCTAAATTAGTTGATGAATATACTGCGGGATTGAAAGTTTTGAAATCTGAATCGATGGGTAATATTAAAACTTCCTATGTTTTTGATCACTTAAATGATGAACGACCAATCCCAGATCAAGTTAAGCTTGACCATTATGATTTACAACACTTATTCATTTACTTGACAGATGGGGGTGCATATTAATGAAAAATCAAAAGAGAAATTTAATCATATCGACAACCCTACGGCGAGCTGGCTGGTCAGCAGGAATTGCGATTGCGGTTGGTGTCGGGGTTGAACTATTAGTATATCTGCTTGGCCTCATAATGAATCAAAATATTGAGTCATTTTTAGTTAGTCTTGGCGCCATTCCAGGAACAATCAGCAGCTTATTGTCATTAGTCTTGTTCTTTTACTTTTTACTAACCCCTTACAGTGACTTCAAGTGGGCAATTCAAAATAATATTTCGCGGCGAACACAATGGCAAGGACGAATTATATCAGTTGTCCTGTTAACCTTGCTTGTTTGGTTTATTGACCAACTTACCAGTTTAATGCATTATCCATTTAGTTTTTCTTCATCATGGCACAGCTTACTTGCTTACTTCTGTGGTATTTTGACGATGGTAGCAGTTGGAAACGGTTTTGCTCTTTTGAACCGCCGTTGGAAGTGGATCGTTGGGATTGGCGGCCCAGTAGTCTGTATCGTTCTTTTGAGCATGATTGGTTACTCAATGGACAGTTTAATTCCAACTTTATCAGCTAACAAGTTAGTATACATGCTTGTTAGCACCCCAATTACTTGGTGGGTTATTTTAATAGTTTATCTGATTATCATCTTTTTCCTAGCTAAACTTTTTAACGATAAGATGCAGTTACGGCGAGACTAGGAAATAAAAATGGACGTTAGTAGTCGGCTTATCCGATACTAGCGTCCTTTATTTATTCATCGTCATCGATATCTTCAATTTGAATGTAATTACTTGTAATATATTTTTTTCGCCCAATCTGATACCAGGTAATCTCGTCATTATCATTGAGTTTACCAATTAATGTAACCTCATTGCCGTTTGGAATCTCTGCCACTTTATTTCCGTATGGTGCGTCGTAGACATTGATTGACTTGTTATGAAGGTAGTCAACTTTTGCACGGACATTTTTAAGTGGAATAACGGTTAAATTATTAACTAATCGTGATTTTTCTTTTCGTAAATTAGTATTGAATGGGTTATCAACGACATGCATCTGGTCATATTTGATCCATTGGTCAGCACCAATTTCATACCAAAATTGCCCGTTTTTAGTTGCAACCCGGTGGAAAGATTTTACTGTAATATCAGCAGGGAGAGGGGCACCAATCGGCATCCCGCCAGCTGTATCAAAGACCTGTGTCGGTGCATCAAGACGTAGGTACATTTCGATTGATTGAACTTCACCCCAGTTTTGCTTACGGTAAAAAAGGTGAACTATCCGTTGCCGCATGTCAAATGTGCCCCGAGTTTCGCCTTCCGTCTTTACATACCGGTAATTAGGAAATTGTTTCCGCTCAATTTGGTATTCTTGGCCGATAAAACCGCGTAATAACTGCGGCACGGTAAGATTTGCTCCCGAATCAATATCATTATAGTAAACCCAGATTGGATTTCCAGTTTTAAACTTGTCAATCATTATTAACACTCCGTAACCTAAATTATCTATTATTATAGCGCTTTTTGGTAGCTGACACGATATTGAACCATTATATTTCTCTTGATAATTGCGAATAGGTAAAATTTCTATTACAATAGGCCTATTCAAATTTATTTAGGAGAATTGAAATGGCAAGAACTCGGCACCAACAAATAAGACATAACACGACTTTGGCAATTTTTATTGCGATTATCCTTTTACAGGATTTTGTCCCGTTTTTTGGCAATATTCCATTGGGACCGTTGAGTATAACCACTCTTCATGTGACAGTCAGCATTGCCGCGATTGTCTTGGGCCCTATAGATGGTGCAATTATTGGCGGTATTTGGGGAATTTTAACATGGATTCGTGCTTTTGTTGCTCCTAGTAGTCCGCTTGCACCATTAGTATTTGTTAATCCGCTTGTCTCGGTTGTTCCCCGAATCATGATTGGGTTACTTGCTGGCTATACATTTATTCTTTTGCGTCGGCTATTTAAATCTAAATATGGTGCCGCAATTGGTGCCGCAATTATTGGAACCCTTACTAATACTGGATTAGTTTTAGGCTTTATCTATCTATTTTATCGTACTCCAGCAGTTGCGCAAACATATGGCGTCAATGTTAACCATTTATTAATTGCCCTTGAAACAGTGATGGCGACTAATGGGCTGGCTGAGCTAATTTTAGCAATTATTTTGGTCCCAATGGTTGCAATTCCCGTGTTAGAAGTTCGCCGTCGATTAGAGGTAAACTAAAAGAACTTGAGAGTAAAGTCGTTATGACCATACTTTCAAGTTCTTTTTTGGTTAAATTATTTTGCTGGTACTTCTTGTGCTTCTTCAACGACAATATCACCATCATCATTGAGGTTAGCAGTTAATTTATGAGCATCACTATGATCAAGAATATAATCAGCAATTCGATCTTCAATTTGTTCTTGAATTACTCGACGAAGCGGGCGTGCTCCCATCTTAGGGTCAAAGCCCATGTCGACTAGTTTTTCTTCAACACCATTAGTAACTTCAATATGCAAATCCTTGTCGGCGAGCATGTTGTTAACATCAGAGATCATTAAGTTAACGATCTTCATCAAGTCATCCTTAGTTAAAGCGTTGAATTGAACGATATCGTCAAAACGATTTAAGAATTCTGGCTTGAAGTAATTAGTTAATTTGTCAATGATTGAGTGGGTGCTGCCATTAGATTCAGCACCAAAACCAACGCTGGCCTCAGCATCACCGGTTCCGGCATTCGATGTCATGATAATAATCGTGTCCTTGAAACTAACTGTTCGTCCTTGCGAATCAGTTAACCGGCCATCATCGAGAATCTGTAAGAACATGTGCATTACATCTGGGTGAGCTTTTTCAACTTCATCAAGAAGGATCAAGCTGTATGGGTGCCGCCGTACTTGTTCGGTTAATTGACCGGCTTCCTCATAACCAACGTAACCAGGGGCCGCTCCGATAAGTTTGGAAGTAGAAGTTTTATCCATGTATTCGGACATATCAAACCGGATCATTGCGTCCTTAGAACCAAATAGTTGAAGGGCAAGTTGCTTAGCTGTTTCGGTCTTACCAACACCAGTAGGGCCAACAAAGAGGAAACTACCAATTGGCCGACCGGACTTGTTTAGACCGATCCGATTACGCCGAATAGCACGGGCAACCTTGTCAACGGCTTGTGTTTGACCGATAACGTGTTCATCGAGCTTCTTATCAAGGTCGCGAAGTTGGTTTTCTTCCTGTTTTTGAAGGTCGCCAACCGGAATATTAGTCCGCTCCTCAACGATTCGTTGCATATCTTTGACGGTAACAGTTGCAGAATCTTCGGTATGGTTTTCTTCTGCTTCTTTCTTCGCCTTTTCAAGCTTTGCAACTTGATCCCGATAAAAGGCAGCCTTTTCGTAATCCTGATTATCTGCGGCCTGTTGCTTATGTGCCTCAGCCGTATGGATTTCATTTTCAATTGCGTTAGGATCTACATTCTTAAGAGTTAAGTTCTTCTTTGAGCCGGCTTCATCAAGTAGGTCGATGGCCTTATCAGGAAGATACCGATCTTGAATATAGCGGTCGGAAAGCTTAGCAGCAGCAACGACAGCATCGTCAGTATATTTGACGTGGTGATAATCTTGATAACGGCTCTTAATACCATTGAGGATCCGGATGGTCTCTTCAACAGATGGTTCATCAACTTCAACTGGTTGGAACCGACGTGCAAGAGCAGCATCTTTTTCAATCTTCCGGTATTCATTAAGTGTAGTAGCACCGACTAATTGAAAATCACCACGGGCAAGGGCAGGCTTAAGAACGTTTCCAGCATCCATGCCGCCTTCAGCATTACCAGCTCCCATGATTTCATGGACTTCATCGATAAAGAGAATGATATTCTTATTCTTACGAACTTCTTCCATTAACTGTTGCATCCGTTTTTCAAATTGTCCACGAATTCCAGTACCTTGGACAAGTGAAACAACATCGAGACGGATAATTTCCTTATTAGCAAGCTTTTCTGGAACTTGACCGCTTACAATTGCCTGGGCCAAACCTTCAACAACGGCCGTCTTACCAACCCCGGCTTCACCAATAAGAACAGGGTTATTCTTTGTCCGTCGGTTTAGAATTTCGATTACGCGCTTGATTTCGTTATCCCGACCAATAACCGGATCGATCTTTCCTTGGCGGGCGAAGTCGGTAAGATTAATACCATATTGTCCTAGGATACCTTTACCGTTGCGTCCGCCGCCTTGACGTTGAGCCTGACCGTTTATATTTTGACCATTAGCGCCAGCAGCTTGACTTTGCATATTATTCATTGCGTTCATGAAGTCTTCGAGGCTTCCAAAACCGAAATTATTCATTCCGTTACCTCCATTCATCATTTCTGTTTGTAGATTTTGTAATTTTTGATAACAATTTTGGCAGAGGTCTATTTGAATCCGTTGACCATTGAAATTCATTTGTAGATGAATCGTGGCCGGATTTTGATGACAATATTGACATAGCATCTGAAATTAAATACCTCCTAAAGTAGTTCAGCAAGATTGTGTCTGTTTGACCTTTCTTGACCATTGATTAATATTATACTTACTTTTTATCGCAAAGCAAGTCATAAAACCTAAATATTTTCTTAAGTAAGGGGCATCCTTGTACGTTTAATCAAAATTACTTAGGAACGCCTAAAAGGATCCCACTATGATTTTAGCACTCTTTAGTCATGAATGCTAAAACGGATGCTTTATAATATTTATCGTGTATAATTAGGTAGACAGAGATCTTTATATTGAGGTGATTGGATGCCAGAAGAAAAGTTTGAACAATTACTAGATGACTTGCGAACCAAAAAAATTGATCATTTTGAAATTACCCCTGAGAATTTTCAGGAATTTCAACCGATTTTTCATGCTTACGCTTATCGCTCCCAGATTGAAGGAAAAGCACAACGCGGCGGTAAAATTACTTATCAATTGCGAGAGCGATAAATCGCAAGATGTAAGCTTGTATTTAACGCTTACAATTGCTAAAATGTAAATATCGAGGTGTATCAGCGGTCCAGCTGCTGATAATAAATTAATTATATCTGCTCGAAGGAGACTGATTAATATGGAAAAACGTGAATTTACAATTACTTCAGAGACCGGTATTCATGCTCGTCCAGCTACTATTTTGGTACAAGCTGCTTCAAAGTTCTCATCTGATATTACTCTTTCATACGAAGGCAAGAGTGTTAACTTGAAGTCAATCATGGGTGTAATGTCACTTGGTGTTGGTCAAAATGCTAAGGTTACTATTGCTGCTAATGGTGATGATGAAAAAGAAGCATTGGATACCGTTGCTGAAACTATGAAAAAGGAAGGATTGACTGACTAATGTCTTTACTGCTAGACGGGCTTGCGGCTAGTAGTGGGATTACCATCGCACCTGCACGCCTGTTAGTAGGGTCAGATCTATCTATAAAAAAACAGCATACAGCTGATGAGAATCATGAGGTCGCCCGGCTTCATGATTCTTTTGCGTTAAGCAGGACTGAGCTTCAAGCATTGTCTCAGCAGGCACATCACCGGCTCGGTCAGCGCGCAGTGACAATTATTGACACGCAGATTGCAATTTTAGATGATCCGACTTTACGAGATAAGATTATTGACCGGATTAATAGTCATCATGCTACAGCGGAGTGGGCGGTCAAAAAGATAGAGGACTATTATTTAAATATTTTTGAGCATAAAAATGATAATGATTATCTATATGCTCGTGCAACTGCATTACGTGATGTGACTAAAAGAATTTTGAGTCACTTATTGAACGTTCCCCTACCGGATCCTGCTTTGTTGGACCATCGTGCTATTTTTGTAGCAGATAATATTACTCCTACAGATACTGCCCAGTTCAATAAAAGGTACGTTGCCGGAATTGTGACAACAAATGGCGGTAGAACATCTCATTTTACGATTATGAGTAAGACGTTGGCACTGCCGGCTGTTGTTGGTGTTAAAAATGCAACAACGCTAATTCATGATGGCGATATGTTAATTGTCGATGGCATTCACGGAAAAGTTATCGTTGACCCAACCAATGATGAAATTGAACATTACCGTTTACTGGCTGGTAAGTTTGCACAAGAACAGCAAAAGTGGGGCGCTTTAAAAGATAAGCAGACTGTGAGCGCGGACGGACGCCGGTTTGAAGTTGCGGCTAATGTTGGTACATTTGCAGATATTATTGATGCCCAAGAAGATGGTGCAGAAGGAATTGGGTTGTTGCGGACTGAATTTCTCTATATGAATAGGGAAGAGCTGCCTGATGAAGAGCAGCAATTTACAGCGTATAAACGTTTCGTTGCAGCAATGAATCAGCAGCATGTAGTTGCTCGTACTCTTGATATCGGTGGCGATAAAAAATTAGGAATGGTTAAGCTTCCCCGTGAGGCTAATCCATACCTCGGCTTTCGTGCAATAAGAATCGGCTTAGCACGACCCGAAATTTTACGACCACAGTTACGGGCATTGCTTCGTTCTTCAGTCTATGGACGGTTAGCAATTATGTTTCCGATGATTGCGACAATTGAAGAATTTAAGCAGGCACGGGCAATTCTCGATGAAGAAAAAGACAAGTTGGAAAAGGAAGGCTACCAGGTTGCTAAAAACATTGAGGTGGGGATGATGTTAGAAATCCCGGCCGTTGCTGTAATGGCAGAACATTTTGCAAAATATGTCGATTTCTTTAGTATTGGGAGTAATGATTTAGTCCAGTATATGTTCGCGGTTGACCGAGGAAATCAGGAGGTTGCTTACCTATACCAAGAACTTCATCCCGCGGTTTTACGAATGGTCCGCCGGGTGATTGAAGCGGCACATGCAGAAGGTAAATGGGTTGGCATGTGTGGCGAAATGGCTAGCAACCCCATTGCGGTCCCGCTTTTAATGGCAATGGGTCTTGATGAATTTTCGATGAATAGCAGCCAGATTTTACGGATTCGATCTTTAATCAACCAACTAAGTACTCGTAAATTACAACCGTTAGTTCATCGCGCAATTAACGCTGAGACGGCCGCTAATGTTCGAAAGTTAGTAGAAGAATATGTTCCAGAAGTGAAGATTTGATAGAGAAGATGAGAAATAACTGCCTTATTTGGGAAGCTATTTCTCATTTTTTATGGACAAAAGATTTTGTAAAGAATTAGTAATCATTCTTGTTGTTTCTTGTCATGATTAGGTCAAGGGACTAGAATAATTTAAATACGGTTTTGCGGTTCGCTGAATGCTTTAGTATAATAGCAGTTATTACTAAATTAAAATCGAAAAAATTTCGTGATGAAAAAAGGAGCAGTTAGGTTGAATATTGGTATTTTTACAGATACATATTTCCCACAGGTGAGTGGCGTTGCGACTTCTATTAAGACGCTTCGTGATGAACTGATTGCTCAGGGACATCATGTATATATCTTTACGACGACTGATCCTAAGGCTAAGCACGATGACGTTGAAAACGGGATTTATCGTTTTGCAAGCATTCCGTTTGTTTCATTTTCTGATCGTCGGATTGCAGTTCGCGGCGTATTTCGTGCTATAAAACTTGCTAAAAAATTCCAATTAGATATAGTTCATAATCAGACGGAATTTGCACTCGGTGTGATGGGGAAAACAGTCGCTAGGCATTTACATATTCCCTGTCTCCATACCTACCATACAATGTATCAGGACTACTTACACTATATTGCAAACGGGCATATCTTAAAGCCGCATGATGTAGCACGATTAGCGCATTTATACCTGAAAAATATATCAGGAATTATTGCTCCCAGTGATCGCGTTCTCGAAACGTTAGAAAGTTACCATGTAGAATCTCCCATTCGGGTAATTCCAACAGGGATCAATTTGCGGGTATATAACCAACGCGATTCAGCAAAAGAT
The DNA here is from genome assembly GCF_014145555.1 of Limosilactobacillus albertensis. Taxonomy (NCBI): domain Bacteria; kingdom Bacillati; phylum Bacillota; class Bacilli; order Lactobacillales; family Lactobacillaceae; genus Limosilactobacillus; species Limosilactobacillus albertensis. The sequence goes on along the minus strand of NZ_JACIVD010000068.1, from coordinate 3,355 downwards.
CTTGCTAATTTACGGGCACGATTAGGCTATGGGGCGACTACACCGGTATTGCTTTCGTTAAGTCGTTTGGCATATGAAAAAAACATTCATACTTTGATTGAAGCAATGCCGGATATCCTTAGCCACCAGTCCAATGCGCAGTTATTGATTGTTGGAGATGGCCCGGCAAAGCATACTTTAGAGCGTCAGGTTCGTGAAATGGGCCTCAATGGTCATGTTAGTTTTGCTGGCGAAATTCCGAATGATGAAGTTTATCATTATTACCAAATGGCTGATGTTTTCGTGTCAGCATCTGATTCGGAGTCACAGGGTTTGACCTATGATGAGGCTCTTGCATCAGACCTGCCAATCGTTGTAATGCGGAGTGAATATACCGATCAATTAATTGATGATGCAGCAATTGGAATTAGTTTCCAAAAACGGGCTGATCTGGTCAATGGGGTTTTATATTATCTAAACCAACCGCAGACGTCAGAATCAAGGTTAAAACGTCAACAAAAATTACACGAAATTTCAGCGGAAGTTTTTGTGGAAAGGGTAGTCGAATTCTATCATGATTGCCAGCGTAAATTGATAGATCAAGATAAAATTAAGCAAACAGAAAAATCGCGTCGTCTTTTTCACCGCTCAAGGAGTTAATGATGATTAAAATAACAATGTTTTCATCTGCAGATAAAGTTGCAGGACAAGGGGTCGGCAGTGCCTACCTTGAATTGATCAATTTGTTACGTAATCAATGCAGTGATAAGTTTGAAATTGAGATTAATCGGTATGGTAAAAGTCAAATTAGCCATTATCATACGATTGACCCGCTTTTCTATTTTTCAACTTTCTCTAAAAAGAGGGGTCGAAAGATCGGTTATGTTCATTTCCTTCCTGAGACCCTAGAAGGAAGCCTAACAATCCCGCAACCATTCCGCGGGCTTTTTTATCGTTACATTATTGCTTTTTATAAACGAATGGATCAGCTGGTAGTAGTAAACCCTTCTTTTATTGAGAAATTAGTTGCTTATGGAATTCCAAAAGACAAAATTACATATATTCCTAATTTCGTCGATAGTGATCATTTTTATCAATACTCTGCTGTAGATAGGACCGCTTTACGGAAGAAGTATAATATCGCACCGGATAAATTTGTGGTTTTAGGTAGCGGTCAAGTTCAAGAAAGAAAAGGGGTTCCAGACTTCATTCGCCTAGCTCGGCAAAATCCTGACGTTAATTTTATCTGGGCAGGAGGATTTTCGTTTGGAAGATTAACAGACGGCTATAGTGAATTAAAGCGTGTGGTAGATAATCCGCCCGCTAACTTAAAGTTTACCGGAATTGTTTCCCGAGATAAGATTGTTGAATTAAATAACTTAGCTGACCTATTTTTGCTGCCTTCTTATAATGAGCTTTTTCCAATGTCAGTGTTAGAGGCGTTTAGTTGTGGAACACCAGTAATGTTGCGTGACTTAGAACTTTATCATTCTATTATTGATGGGGATTACGAGCCAGCCGAAGATGTTAATGAAATGCAGATGAAGCTTACGTTGTTGCGCAATGATCCTGCACGGTTGGCACACTGGCAAAAGCAAGCGCAAATAGCAGCGCGTAAATATTCAAAAGAACACTTGGCAAAAGTTTGGACAAGCTTTTATACGGATCAAGCACGAAAGGGGGATGCTTAGTGAGTAGACGTAATTGGTTAGTACTAGGCTTAATGCTGATTATTGGGGTCGGCATTCTCGGCTACTCATTACGTAATTCTAATATTCATCTTTTACTTCAAGATGTATCGACGATTAACTGGGGATGGATGTTAATCGCCTTAGGATGTATTTGTTTATATTTAGGATTAGAGGCTGTAGTAGTTAAAATCTTTATGAACGACCGTCATGATGGTTTTACTTGGAAAGATGCGCTTCGGTTGCCTTTGATTGAACAACTATTCAATGGGATTACACCGTTTTCTACGGGTGGTCAGCCCGCACAGTTAGTGGCAATGATCCAATCGGGTGTTGACGGTGGACTGGCGAGTTCGGTTTTGCTGATGAAGTTTGTAGTATTTCAAGCGATGATCGTAGTTAATTTTTTAATCAGTCTGTTGATTGGCTTCCACTTTATTGCTGAAAAGTTACATGCTCTATCGTTATTAGTGGTATTTGGATTCTTAATTCACTTAGCTGTAATTGTCGGTTTGCTAATGGTAATGTACTGGTATAGGTTTACAAAAAGACTAATGAACCTTGTAATTAAGCCAGCTGCTCTTTTTATGAAAGCAAATCGCTACGAACGGATGAAGATAGTCTTAAATGAAAAAGTGGATACTTTTTATCAGGAAAGTCTTCGGATGAAAAAAGACTATAAGAAATTAGCAAAGGTTTGTATAGTAACAATCTTTCAATTATTCTTTTACTATGCAATTCCTTATTTCATTATGCTAGCTTTGGGTATTCATCATATTAACTTTGTGATGGTACTTAGTTTGCATGTGCTGATATTTATGATTATTTCTCTTTTCCCAATTCCAGGAGGAGCAGGAGGAGCAGAATATAGTTTTTCAGTTTTATTTGCTAGTTTTATTCATTCCAATACTAAGCTAGTCTTAGCAATGATTCTCTGGCGTTTACTGACATATTACTTTGGTATGTTTGCCGGTATAGTGGCTGTTTTTGTAAAGCCAGATAAAGTTAAAAGATAATAAAGGGGGATTGTGTCTAAACATCACAGTCCCTTATTTTGTAGTTAAAGGAGAATACGCAGAATGAAGGAATCAGAATTATTAGTAATTGTTAAGCGGCTAATAGCGATGCAAAATGATAATTCACGAAACCGTCAAAAAAGAACATTTGAAAAGTTTGGAATTCCTCTTTGTGATGTAACGTATATTCATAGTAGTAAGGAATTTGTTTTTGTACGCTATCGGCCATATGAGCGATTTCGTTTTGATGATATTGATCTAGTTGCAATAGAAGTTTTTAACTGTTTATACGATTTAGAAAATACTTTTTAGTTTTTTAGAAAAAACTGTTGACGAGGAATGGATTCGTTGGTATATTAATACATGCTGTTACGAGATGAGTAAAATATCGAATAGACATTAAATTTATTTCGTAAAAGTGTTGTTGACATCTAGTTGATGACATGATATATTAATAAAGTTGCTGATTGAGTTATTGATCAGAAGAAATTGAAAAATAATTAAAATTTCTTCTTGACAAGTTAAATTGATATATGATATAATAAACATGTTGGTTGACTGCTTAGTTAGTTAACTGGTAGACCTTTGAAAACTGAACAAAGTTTCGACGAATCAAATGTGTAGGGTCTTCAATCACGATGTGATTTGAAGCAAAACATTTGCGAAGTCAAT
>NZ_JACIVD010000067.1:0-19628 GCF_014145555.1 Limosilactobacillus albertensis | reverse complement strand
AGGGGCTGTGACATAAGTCCTTTAAATTAAGAGAACCGTTCGGAATTTCATTTGAAATTCTGAGCGGTTCTTCCTTTTCTTAAAATTAATACTAAATATGGACAGCCTCCCGGCGATCTTTTTCATATTCAGTGCCATTAGGGCAATTCCAATCTGACTTTTGGCTTTCTTGAGACCACGCACCGTGAACCTCTTGAAACCCAAATAAGCTTTCAAATTTCCAAAAACAGTTTCTACATCGTACTTGCGACGAGAATACGTAGTGGACTTTGAAAGCGACTTACGTGCTTTAGCTTTAAAATACTCCCATTGTGGATTAACCATAATATACTTAGTATTTCCACGTGGCGTTAATGCCTGAGGAATAACTTGGTGATTTTCATCGTACTTTTCGGCTTGATATACCTTAAAGTCGCGATGGAACTTATATTTATCGTTTCGGTAAGCGTATCGTTTAAAATTAAAGCGGACTCCAGCTGGATTGACATAGTAATCATCGTCTTCATGGTATTCCCAATTCATAACCTTTCGATCATCAGAGCGCCATTTGCGACTATTCTCTTTAATCATCGTGCTATAAGGAATTAGGGCGGTGCAATCAGGCAACTCATCTTCAAGATATTTATAATTACGTTCAGACCCATAACCAGCATCGGCTACAATTTCTCGTCCCAAAACTTCGTTCTGGGCGAGCTGCTTAAGAAATGGAATTAGTGTTCTCGTATCAGTGGGGTTTTGCATTAAGTCATAACCAAGCGTAAATTGCGAATTAGTCATAATTTGAAGATTATATGCCGGCTTAGTTTGTCCATTACGCATTGGATCTTCTTTAACGCGCATAAAAGTAGCTGCGTGATCTGTTTTAGAGTAGCTATTCCGTGAACCAGCGATCTGCATTTGAGTACGATATTCTAAATTTTTTTGGCGACAGTGTTCTAAAGCGCGGCGATATTTTTTGGCGTGGCGTCGTTCTTGTTTGGCCGGATTAGGCGAAACCTTAGCGGTTTCGCTTACCTGTTGATTCAATTCTTCGATACGTTGTTCAAGAAGCGCAATAATAGTATCGAGCTGATCAACGTCAAAGTTATTCTCGTCAACGTCGATTTTAACTTCAGCTTGCTTGATTTCTTGAAGCAGTTTACGGGCTTTTTCAACGTTTAATTCACTATATTTGATCGTACGCTTCTTCCAAACAAAGGAGTACTTATTTGCGTTAGCCAGAATTTTAGTGCCATCAATAAATGAAGCCTCATCAATCATTCCTTGAGCTTTCAAGTAGTCATGAAACTCCTTAAAACTGCTTTGGATCATTTCTTCTAAGTCCTTAGAAATCACAAAGCGAGCAATCGTACGGTAAGTTGGTCGCTGTTCTTGAGTTAACCACATTGCGACAATATTTTCACGAGCAAAGCGTTCAATTTTCCGACAGGAAATAATACCGTAACTGTAGGCTAAAAGGACCAATTTTAATAACATTCTCGGATCGTATTCCCTTGGTCGCCCCATAATATTAGGCTTGCGGATCGCAAGGCCTTCAACTAATTGGTTAATATAACGAGCAGGATGGTTTAATTCAGGTTCATAGGCAGTAGGTATGTTCAAACTAAGTTGATTCATGTTATAATTAGTTTCCAATGTTTTATATATCCTTTCGAGGGTATTTTGAAGACATCGACGGGCTGGTCGGTGTCTTTTTCTTTTATTAATACATATTTTAAAGGAAAACGGAGTTAAATGAAATCCGAAGATTTCATCTAACTCCGCTTATTATTAGGGACTTATGTCACAGTCCCCTTATCATTTTTTATTATTACTGCTTATCTTTAATATCAAATTCTGGGAACCAAATACCAATTTCACGGGTAGCACTATCGACATTATCCGAAGTATGGATAATATTTCTCAAGTTGCCATCTGGCCATTCACGACCATAATCACCACGAATAGTACCCCATTCAGCTTCACCAGGATTAGTAGCCCCTGCCATATTATGAATAGCCTGAATTACATTAGTACCAGAAACAACGATTCCAACAATCGGACCCTCTGTCATGTATTCGAGAAGTTCTGGGAAGAATGGCTTGTCAACTTTATCAAAATAATGCTGACGAAGCTTTTCTTCTGATGGTTCAATCATTTTAAGGGCCTCAATGTTATACCCCTTACGTTCAATTCGGGTAATAACATCTCCAATATGGCGGGTCTTTACCCCATCAGGCTTTACTAGTACAAGTGTGTATTCGTCTTTAACCATGGCGAAGCATCTCCTTTTCTATATCTACAGTCCCTAGATTATCATAAGTCGGCTATTCTTGAAAGCGTTTTTAGTCAATAAACAGGTTTAATTTTTATTCGGCAATTGGTACTCGATTGTAAGCAGCCGTCCTGCCTTTTCATTTATTGCTTCGCTAACCGCCCCGTTGCTCAAAAGGACTAATTCGTGCATTGCGCGAGATGCCATCGTATAAATCATACCGACCTCATCTGTATTGGCCAAGTTTTTAGCAGAAACGTCCGCCGCTAGGACTGCATCAAATTCAAGGCCCTTAGCTAAATAAATTGGTAAGATAAGGATTCCCTTGGGTAATTCAGTGTCGTCAGTATTTAGCAAGTGCAGATCCTCAATTTTTTGCCGATGTAAAAATTGATAAACCGCGGTCGCTTGTTCTTGATTCTTAGTTAGGATTGCTACTGTTTCATATTCGCTAGCAAGTTTACGCGTTTCATCTAGCAAGCTTTGTTGGCTTTCTTCGTCAGAATAGCGAACTAATAGCCGTGGCTTCTTTCCGTGTCGTGTAAACGAAATTATTTTATCGCCATCCGGTAGCAGGGCCTTTGCAAAGTCAGTAATCTCAGTCGTTGAACGGTAGCTACGTCGTAATGCAATTAAGTTAGGACGCTTAGCTTTTAGTACGCCGCTTAGCTTGTTTAACAACTCTTCCGGCAACTGTAATGGTTTAAATAGCGCCTGTTCACTGTCGCCAAGTACGGTAAATTTGGCCTGTGGGAATGCATGTTTAAGGTAGATTAACATTGCCGCGGAATAATCCTGCATCTCATCAATAAATACATATTGGAAAGAACGATTCTGACCTGTACCAGAAATCAAATCACGGAGGTACATCAACGGAGCTGCATGCATCAGTTCCAAACGATGGTATTCGATTTCGTCTTGAAAGGTAAGAATCATCGTCGCCCATTCACGCTGACTGATAGTCTCAGGTACTTCAATAGCATGTAAAAATTTATTGTATTGGTTATAGAAATCAAGGAAATAATTATTATAAACAGCATCGGCAATAACACGTAAGCGACGTTTAGCCAGCCGGCGTGACAAGTAAGCATACTGCTCATCTTCATCTTTAAAATCATCAATTGATTTCTTTCCATATAAATTATGCAGTTGTTGCAGGTCAAGCGAGTCTAATTCTTTAGCTACCCAATCTTTTTTAGCTTCATCTTTAACACGCCGTTGCAATTCACGGATTAGCTTATTTTTTAGTTGGACTAACTTATCAGCTGAAGGCATTGTTTTTGGCAATTCCTTATAAAGCTCTTTAATGTGCTCTGCAGAAAAGAATACTTGGCCATTAAAACGAATATCAGCAAACTGCAAATCATCAATTGTCATTTTTTCAACATAATGCGCGATTGCTTGCATAAACGATTCGCTCTCAATAAAATCAGCGACAACATGAGACGTACTATCAGGTTTTTGCCGTTCTTCATACCGTTCAAATAACGTTTCAACTTGCAATCCTTCAAAGCGGCGCCTAATAAATCCTTCTAACGTCACTTGTCGCATGTTTCGTTCTCCAAGGCTTGGTAAAACTTCAGAGATATAGTGACTAAACAAGTTATTCGGACTAAAAAGGACAATTTGATCCGCGTTCAATTCTGTTCGGCTATGATAAAGCAAATATGCAATTCTTTGCAGGATCGCTGATGTTTTCCCCGAACCGGCTACCCCTTGTACAAGCAAAAGGTCACTACGCGTATCGCGAATAATGTCGTTTTGCTCTTTCTGGATTGTTGCAACAATATTATGCATGTACTGGTCGTTTTGCTTACCGAGCGCTGCTTGTAACACCTCATCACCAACTGTTTCATTGGTATCAAACATGTTAGTAATTCTGCCGTCTTTAATAGTGAATTGACGCTTCTTTTTTAATTCAGTTGTTTGCATCCCCGCTGGCGTTTCATAATTCACCTTACCAAGCGTTCCATTGTAGTAAACACCTGAAATAGGGGCCCGCCAATCATAAATTAAGAATTCAGTTTTATCATCATTCATCAGTGACGAGGTACCAATATACAAAGTCTCACTCTGCTTTTCGCCAGGATCTTGAATATCAATTCGCCCAAAATATGGTGAGCCTTTCAAGTTTTTCAAAGTCCTTAATTGATGTTTTAAAATTGATTCACTTTCCGCTGCCCGTGAAACCAATTGTCGCTGCTGTTCAATCATTGACCGCGATTCGGCAATATCATCAACTTCATAACGGTTAATGGAGGCATTTTCGCTATAGTTGCGTTCAACTGCTTGTGTTTCACGATGAGCATCTTCAACCGCTTTAGTAGTCGCAGCAACTTGTTGATCGATTTGTTTTTCAACATTATCAACTCGTGCCTGCTCCGCTTCTCGCTCATGATTTTCCATCAAAAGTCCCCTTTACGCAAGTTCATTTGCTGATCGTTTTAACGCGTGTTTTAGAATAAACGGTGCTAAAACGGTCGCAACAATAATTACAGTAATAACATCAGAATAGTACATCGACGACAAGAGATGCGCTTCATAACCTATTTGTGCCGTGATTAATCCCATTTCACCGCGGGCAACCATTCCGCTACCGACAACATAAGAGCTTGGCATACTAAAGCCAGATAACTTTGCCCCGGCTCCACAACCAATTAATTTTGTTAAACATGCAAGAATAGTCATCACAATTACAAAAACAAGCGATTCTTTAATATTATCAAAGCGCATATTTAGTCCCACGCTCACGAAAAACAATGGAATAAACATTGCATATCCAATCGGAATAAAGCTCCGATCAACAACTTCTTTATGTTTTGTATTAGCAACCGCAATTCCGGCAAAGAATGAGCCAACTGCCCCGCTCAAACCAACGTAATCAGCAATTGCTGCCATTCCTAAACAGATGATCATTGCCATTACGGACGTTGAAGCAACTGTTAACAGTCGGTCGCTCATGTGGATAAGGTAAGGCGCTAACCAACGAATCAGCAAATAAGTTCCGCCAAAGAATACTAACTGCATTAATAAAACGATTCCTAATGGCTGACCACTGCCATGACCACTATTGTTGCTGCCATTGATGACACTGATCATCACACTCAATAAAATAACACCAATAATATCATCAGCAACCGCTGCTCCAAGAACTGTCGCCCCTTCCCTGCTATCCAGGCGCTTAAATTCACGCAAAACGGCAACAGAGATACTAACAGACGTTGTAGCAAAAATAACACCGATAAAGAGTGATTCAAGCTTAGTAAAGCCAAACATATAGCTTACCGGGCCCATAATTACAATTGGAATAATCACCCCAAGGATTGCCACAACAACCGCTGGCTTTAAATACTTTTTCAGTAAGGAAAGATCACTTTCCAACCCAGCAATGAACATCAAGATAATAACCCCGATTTCCTGAAATTCATTCATCATCGAATTTAAATGAACCCAATTAAGAACAGCTGGTCCTGCGATAATCCCCACTAAAATCTGCCCGATTACTTCGGGTATCTCAACTCGACGACATAGGTGCGCTACCACTTGTGTAGCCAGCAGCAACCCTGCTAGCACTGCTATAAATTCCATTTCTTTTCCTCCAATTTTAATTACTGTGCAATGTGTATATAGTTCTGATTTTACCATACCAACACGAAATATTATTGAGGGGCGTGTATAATACAAGATAAATAATTCTCAAATTTTTGAAAGGAGGAATTGCCGTGCCAACCAGCAAGTCTAACATCAAACGTGCCCGCGATGTATTATCAAAACCGATGTCCATGGCTTTCATTTCATTAATTGGAAAAGCAATCGTTGTCGGCGCTTTAACCGGCCTCCTCGTAAGCATCTTCCGTTGGATTATTGATCATACACTAAAATTTTTAATGGTCATTTATCCGATGATGGCCCAGCACCCCCAATTACTCATTCCTTATATTGCAGTTACGATTTTAATTATCTTAATTCTCAGCAGAATTCTTAAGCCCTCTTTACTAGACTTAGTTGGTTCTGGGGTGCCGCAAATCGAAGCAGTATTATTGAATGAACACCAAATGAATGCTTGGAGTGTTTTATGGCGTAAATTTATCGGGGGGCTATTAGCAATTTGTCCGGGTCTCTTCCTTGGTCGTGAAGGTCCCTGTATCCAAATGGGAGCTTGTATTGGTCAATTATTTGGCGAAAAACTTAAGATAAGCAAAGAAGAAAAACGTTTTCTCCTCGAATGCGGTGTCGCTGCAGGTCTTTCAGCCGCGTTTAGTGCTCCATTGGCTGGGGTAATATTTCTTTTAGAAGAGATCACATTTGATTTTCATCCCCAGGGTTGTATTACCGCTCTTGCTGCAGCAATTACATCAGACTTTGTAACAATCCTGTTTTTTGGTGTTCGGCCCTGCCTTTATATTTCGGTTCACGCGAACATGCCTAAAGATAGCTATAGCTGGTTAATTCTCCTTGGTATTTTAATTGGTTTTCTTGCTTTTGGCTACCAATATACTCTCTTAAACCTGCGATGGTGGTACAGTAAGATCAAGTTGCCACGGATTTACCATAGCGCGATTCCGTTACTACTCGTAATTCCAATTGGATTGTGGAATGCCCGAATCCTAGGCGGAAGTCATGATTTCATCGCTTATATTGCTGGGCTTGACCAGAATAGCAACCTCACAAGCCTCTTAGGTCTTTTCGTCACTTTCTTCATCATTCGGTTTTTCTTTTCAATGATTAGTTATGGTGCTTCCGTTCCCGGCGGTATTTTCATGCCAATTCTTGTTTTAGGAGCATTAATCGGTGCTATTGTAGGTGTAGTTATGATTCACCAGAATATTATTCCCGCAGCATGTTACCTTAATTTTGTAGTTATCTCAATGGCAGCTTACTTCGGCGCTATTGAAGAAGCACCCTTTACTGCAATTACTTTATTAACAGAGATGGTCGGATCCGTCGACCAAATTTTACCAATGACAATTTTAACGTTTATTGCTTATATCACTAGCAATTTACTTGGGGGTCAACCAATCTATGCCTCGCTGCGAAAAGAAATGTTTCCAAAATAAAAAGAAACCGAAAAAGGCTTTTCCAGTTTCACTAATATAATGAATTTTTCAAGATAACTTGTGCTAAGGTGCTTAAAAGCCATCTAGCGGGTTCGAACCGCCGACCTCATCCTTACCATGGATGTGCTCTACCTAGCTGAGCTAAGATGGCACTTGTAGTATATCGAAAAAAGGATATTTAAATCAAGAAAGAGTAGAAAATAACTTTCTCAACAAGATTGTTATTTCCTACTCTTTTTTTACCAGCCAAGTTCTTCTGCATTAGCTGGTGCAGATAATTTACCAGCAGCTAATTCTGAGAAAGCCTGGTCGATCATTGCAAACGCCCGATCCAGTTCTTCTTCAGTAATTACCAGTGGTGGCTGGAAGCGCAGAATATTCCCTCGCAAACTAATGATAATCGCTCCTAATTCAAAAATACGATACATTAATTTTGTAGTTGCATCTGAATCCCCTTCACCGGTTACCGGATCAACAATATCAATCCCGCCATCAAGGCCATACATCCTTACATCACCAACGAAAGAATACTTTGCTTGTTCTTGCTTGAAGAATTCTTCAGCTTTAGCTCCTAAGCGTTGGGAACGTTCTAACAGGTGCTCATTTTGAATAACATCCAAAGTTGCATTGGCTGCTGCGGTTGTAACTGGATTACCAGCTGTCGTATAAACATTAGCCGGTGCGCCAAGTGATTCAAGAATCTCTTTCCGTCCAATCATCGCACTGAGGGGCATCCCCGAAGCCAAGGATTTCCCGACAGACATTAAGTCAGGTTCAATTCCAAAGTGTTGAATTGACCACCATTTTCCTGTACGACCCATGCCCTGATTAACTTCATCAACCGCAAAAACAATCCCATTAGCTTTTGCAAATTCGTATACTTTTCGCATATAAGCCGGTGGTGTCTTGACAATTCCACCGTCTCCTTGAATTGGTTCAATGAGAATTGCCGCAACTTCATCAGCTGGGAGATAAGTTTCAAAAGGTAACATGAATTGAGCAAACATCCGATCAACAAAGTCTTCTTCAGTTTCGCCTACAAGACGCTCCCATGGACTTGGAAATGGGACTTTTACCACTCCAGGTAACATTGGTCCCATCTTCCGGGTCATATTTAATGAAACTCCCGAAAGCGTCATGGAACCATACGTTGAACCATGATAAGCCCCTGTAAATGAAACGATGTATTGACGTCCTGTATATGCCCGCGCAAATTTAATAATTGCATCATTGGCATCGGATCCAGAATTACCCCACACCATTTCAACAGGGCCACTCATCGGTGCCAGTTCTGCTAATCGCGGAGCTAAGCGTGCTGCCTGTGAATTAGCAAAGTAGGCAGGCGTATATTGAATCATCTTAGCTGCCTGTTCTTGAATTGCTTTTACAATTTGAGGATGCGCATGTCCTGTATTAGTAGAACTAGCACTAGCAAGCAAGTCAATATAATCATGGCCTTCAATGTCAGTAACAGTTGCCCCCTGACCATGATCTAAAACGATATCATAATACTTAATCCGGGCTGCTGTCGCAAATGCAGCCTCTTCTTTTTGTAAAACTTCTTTATTTGTTTTCTTCAACATTTTCATCTTGTCCATCTTCTTTCTTTGCCATAGTCGAGTGACGCATTCCGTAAGCAAAGTAAATAATTAAGCCGAAGATGAACCAGATACCAGCGTAAAGTTTTGCTTGATAATCAAGTCCCATGAAAACAAGGAATGAAGCAATGAACCCAAGTGCTGGCAATACAGGGTAGAATGGCATCTTAAATGAAGGTTCTGGGATATCCTTACCTTCACGACGACGCAAAGCATATACCCCAAGTGACACAAACATAAAGGCGATTAAGGTACCGGCAGAAATCAATTGAGAAAGGAACGCAAATGGGAAGAATGCTCCGATAAGCACTGCCCCAATTGTCAACGTCCATAATGCCCGGTTTGGGCGGTTACTTTCATCAAGCTTCCCAAGCCATTTTGGCAACATACCGTCACGACCGAACGAGTAGATCAACCGTGACCCAGCCATACTCATTCCGATCAAAGCTGTAAACATACCAACAACGGCAATCGTTTGCACAACAGTCGCAACGCCACCATGATGAGCTGCCCGTAAAGCAAGACCAACTGGTTCGGCACTGTTAGCATATTCTTGGTATGGCAATACTCCGACAAGAACAAGACTAACTGCAACAAATAATACTACGGCGATTACTAATGATCCAAGAATTCCTCGTGGCATCGTTTTTTGTGGATTGATTGCTTCAGCAGAGTTAGCCGCAATTGAGTCAAAACCGATGTATGAAAGGAAAATCATTGAGACCCCAGCATAAATACCTTGCCAGCCACCAAAGGCCCCGTTAGCTGTTTCACGGTAAGCAGGAATGAATGGTGTAAAGTTACTTGCTTTCAAAGCTGTTAAACCAACAACAATAAATAGTAAAATTGCAAAAACTTTTAGAACAACAAGCAGGTTTTCAACTCGTGCTGCCCGTGATACCCCGCGAGAAATTAGCAAGGCAACAAGAACAATAACTACAACTGAAACCAGGTCAACAACCCCGCCTTCTGTTCCAAAGGCATTTGATAACGAGGCTGGTAGTTTCCAACCGAGCGGAGCAAATAATGCCCGGAAGTTTGCCGAAAGTCCTGATCCAACGAAGGCAAGCGCGATGAAATATTCAGCTAGTAGTGCCCAACCAGCAACCCAGCCAAAGAATTCGCCAAACACAACGTTAATCCATGAGTATGCCGAACCGGCGAAAGGCATTGCTGCTGCCATTTCAGCATAAGCAAAGGCAACCAGACCAGCAACAATTGCTGCTAACAAGAATGAGATAACAACAGAAGGGCCGGTATGCATCGCAGCTACTTCACCAGGAAGAGTGAAAATAGAAGTGGACACAATCGTTCCAACACCTAAAGCTAAAAAGTCCCGTACCTTCAAAGATCGTACTAGGTGACCGTCTTTACTGTCATAAACACGCGGGTCTTCTTTACGTGTAATTGTTTTCCAAAAACTCATAATCATCCTCCTTTGGTTTTATAATTAAAATTTGATTAGAATTATAAGAAAATCTTTAATACATTTTACCAAGGTGCTATTAAGAGGTCAATCGTTTATTTAAATTAATTTAAGAAAGCGATTTCGTTATTTAAACAAACACGCTGCCTACTTTCCTTAACTTTGATTTTCGTCGCTTTTTAGATTATAACTTGGCAAATAATCCTTTTATGATAAAAAAATGAGGTAATTCCTTTTCGCTTAATCCAGTTATAAGAGTTAAAATGATTATAAATATATACGAAAGAGTGATTTTACATGCTTTCACCAGAAGAAATTCGTTATGCCATAACAATAATGCGCCAAACTTATCCCAATGCCGGAACAACTCTAATCGCCGACACTAATTACCACTTTTTGCTCGCAACAATTTTAAGTGCACAATCAACAGATCAGTCTGTCAACGAGGTAACACCAGCATTATTCGCAAGGTTTCCATCACCGGCTGACCTAGCTGCTGTTGAGCCAGAAGACGTCGAGCCTTATATAAAAAAACTGGGGCTCTATCGTAATAAAGCCCGCTTTCTAGTTAAAACTTCACAACAAATTGTTACTGATTTTAACGGCGAAGTTCCGCAGACTTTAAAAGAACTGATGAGTTTATCCGGGGTCGGTCGTAAGGTCGCAGATGTGGTGCTCGCTGAATGCTTTAATATTCCTGCTTTTCCGGTCGACACGCATGTGAGCCGGGTTGCACGCCGCTTACGAATGGTAGAACCCAAAGCAACAGTCCTTACAATTGAAAAGAAGTTAATGGAGGTTATTCCACCTGAACATTGGCTCGATGCTCATCATAGTATGATATTCTGGGGTCGGTATATGTGTACTTCACGAAAACCTAAATGCGAAAAATGCCCACTTCTTGCTATTTGCGAGACCGGGCAAAGCAATGTAATTTAACAATGGGAGTTGTTAGTAAGTAAAATGAGTAAATTACAAGCAAATCAATATATTGGAAACGGCTTTAGTGCATACGGCGGCGAATTAGAAGTCCTGCTAACCTACCAAGACAATAAGATTCAAGACCTACAAGTAACTAAACACCACGAATCCGAAATGGGACAATGGGCTTTAGATGAGCTGCCCGGTAAGATCATTGCTGCTAACAGTGCTGAAGTCGATGGTGTTACAGGTGCATCTGCAACCAGTCGAGCAATTAAAGACGCAACTATAGATGCACTAAAAAAGGCGCAATTGAAAGATAATAAATAAAACCAAAAAAAGAGGCTGGGACTTCCCAACCTCTTAATTGTTTTAAAGTTTCAGCACAGTGGCTATTTACCTGCTGACCGCGCGTCGACGAAGATGGGACGATAAACCATATAAATTGGTCTTTTCCTACCTTCTTTATAATGTTTTGATCCCCATTAAAATAATGAAGATTCCCATAAATAACTTGATATAAAATGCTCGTTGCGGTTTCTTAGTTAACCAAATAATAATTGGCTGTGCAAGCACAGATCCTGCCAGCGACCCGATAATTAAACCGCCAGCGGCATGCCAATCAACTGAGCCACCCATTAAATGCAATGAGGCCCCAACGATTGACATCCCCACTAAAACGTAAGCCGATGTGGCAGATGCATTTGCCATTGAGGCGCCTAAGATTAATAATCCTGCGGTGATCGGTCCACCACCACTTAACCCTGCGATTCCAACCATCAGCCCGCCTAAAACTCCATAAATGATACTAGCAGTTTGCGGAGAAACAGTTGATTGTTTTTTAGGAGCATTGTGATATAACTTATAAATAATTTGCGCTCCTAAAAAGATTAGAATAGCACCAATAACAACTTTATAAAGCTTAGTCGGAATGAACGGTGATATTAAGTATCCGACAATAATGCTCGGTATTGCTGAAAGCATCATACGATTACCGAGTTGAAAGTTAATCAGTCCCTGCCGATAATACGCGAGAGACCCTAAAATGAGGGCTGGCAAAGCTGTCACGATTGATGTGGCAGCCGCAGTTGCTGGCGGCAATTGAAAAATTGCCGTCAAAACACCAAGATAGATGGCTCCTCCGCCACCACCAAGCGAAATAACAAAAACCCCAACTGCGAGACCAATTAGAATTAAAAATAACAATGAACCCGTCATTGACACCTCCCTAAAACATTCTAATTATTAACCATTGATTTTCTTTCTCTTCCCAAAACAAATGTTATTACCCAGGAAATAATTAAAAAGGCCGTTACAAACCAATAAGGATATTGATAATTTACATCTAATAAGTATCCACTAATCAGTGGTCCAATAATATTTCCCACACTCGTTAATGACATATTTATTCCGTTGAGCAAACCTTGATTAGCCGTACTCATCTTCGTCAATAGTGTTGTAATCGTAGGACGCAGCAAGTCAAAAGCTTCAAAGACAAACAGTGTTGCTACAATAATATGCCAATGTGAATGGTCATAAATCACTAAAATGGTTCCGATAACACTAAGGAAAAAACTATAACGCATTAAGCGCACCTCGCCAAGCCAACGTACAAGACGATCAAAAAAGAATACTTGTAAAATCAACGAAATAATCCCATTTAACGTCAGGACAAGGGCAATCGCGCTCAAATCAAAGTTATGGACTTCATTAACGTATAGGCTATAAATACTTTCAAAACCCGCAAGCCCAAATGCTGCAACAAAGATCATTCCGAAAAGAGTTATTAGCATTGGTGTCATTATCTGCTTAATTTGGCTCCAACCACTGGACAACAATTCGTTCTCGGGATTTTTCGTCTCGCTCTTAATCAAAATGTCCTCATCACGAGGTAAAAACCGCCAAGCAACAACCGTACTAATCAAGCCCAGTATCCCCGCAATCCAAAATGGAAACTTATAGTTAACATGGGCGAGCATTCCACCAAGTCCAGGTCCTAAAATCAAGCCACCGCTAAATGCAGCTGATAGCCAACCGATAACTTTGGCTCGATCTTTTTCACTAGTAATATCAGCTGCTAGTGCCATCGAGGTAGGCACAAACATCGCTGCTGATAAACCATCAACCGCCCGTGACAAATCAAATACCCACAGATGCTGTGCTAATGCAAAAACAAACTCGGCAATTGCAAAAATCAACAGTCCCCAAACCAGCATCGGCTTACGTCCAAGCTTATCTGAAATTCGACCAACAATAGGCGAAGCAATGAATTGAACAAAAGCAAATAATGAGGACATTACTCCCATGTCAAAGGCAGTAAAGTGATATTCATTCTTAATGAATGGTTCGACCGGGAAGATAAGACTCATCCCAAGGCAGATTAAAAATTCACAAAAAAGAATTACGACTATAATACGCTTTACTTCTTTTGTCATGATATAATTCCTTCCTTAATTTATTCAGAATAAAAGTGGTGCCATTGAAACAACGACACCACTTTTATTTTGTAAGCTACCGATAACTATACCATGATTAAATTTTTAATGCCAGCACTGATTAAGTATTTAACTTTTCCTTAATCTTTGGCTTCAAGACTCTCTTGATACTTCTCCTTAATGAAGTCCGCAGATGTTTGTAATTTTTGTAACTCTTCATCTGTCAAATCCAACTGAGCTTGTTCAACGACCCCATCACGACCAACAACAGCCGGGTATGATAGGTAAACGCCATATTCTTCACGATAATTTGATACTGGTAATTCTGATAATGAATTGCTTAAAATTGCGTTAACCAATTTAACCGCTGCTGTTGCAACACCGTAATTAGTGTACTTTTTACCTTGGAAGACTGTCCAGCCTCCCATCCGCGCTTCTTTATCCAGTTGATCTAAGTCAAGACCACGTTTGTCGGCAATTTCGGTTAACGGCTTCCCTAATACCCGTACTGTAGACCAAGCAGTGAATTGTGAATTACCGTGCTCACCAAGATTGTAGCCATCAACTGAACGCGGGTCGAGGTGAAGACGATCAGCAACCGCCCGCTTCATCCGTGCAGAATCAAGCAGGGTTCCTGTCCCTAACACATGGTTCTTCGGTAAACCGGTAATCTTTTGGTAAAGTGATGTGATAACATCAACAGGGTTAGTAATTGCCACGATTTTACCAGAGAATCCGCTATCCTTAATCTTTTGCGCAACTTCTTTAACTGCCTGACGAGTAAATGGTAATTCCGCAAAACGATCCGCGTTTGGATTATCTTGTAGTTTAATATTTCCTAAAGCAGAAACAATTACATCTGCGTCTTTCAATGCACTGTAATCATTAACGGTAATATTAGTATGGAAAGGCAAGTTTGCCATTGCATCTTCAAAGTCCAGTGCATCGGCTTTAACCTTTGCTTCATTTTTATCAATTAATACTAGGTCATCGGCAAAACCCATTGCGACAATATAATGGGCAACCGTCGACCCAACATTTCCCATTCCAATAACTCCAACCTTACGTGTCATTTACTAAGACCCCTTTCGATGTTCTAATTATTTTTTAATGATATCACAAGACCATTTTAATTGCTACTTTGAATCAATGCCTAAAAACTTAGCAATTTATTTCTACATTAAATAAAAAAGCGTGTATAACTCATTTGCTAATTTTAAATTAAAAAGGTGTTGACAAAAATGAGAGAATCATTATAATAAAATGCATAATAATTAATTGAACGTTAAAACATATCGAAAAGCAGAGTAAGTAGCGAATCTTTTAAGAGAGCTTCTGGGTGGTGAAAAGAAGTAAGACTAACTACTGAAGATGGGCTTGGAATGGTATCGATGATTGTTAGTCGATAACGGGTTAGCACACGTTACTAGTGCTAGGTAATTCTAATTATTTTATTAGAGTAACCTACTGAGGCTGAATCTGTGAGGATTTAGCGAATAAAGGTGGTAACGCGGAGCACTCGTCCTTTAATTAAGGGATGAGTGCTTTTTTTGTTTCCTAACATTAACGTTTAATTACCTAGAGAAAATATATAACTTGAAAGGGAGTTTTTATTATGAAGAGTAAGAAGAAAAGAAATACTATTATTTGGATTGTTGTCGCTTTAGTTGTTGTTATTGCTGGTTATTTTAGTTTCATTCGTCCCCAAGAACAGGCAAAGCGGACTGTTACAATCGGAATCATGGCCGGATCAAAGCAAGATGATGAAATCTGGAAAACTGTAAGTAAGACCGCTAAGGATAAGTACAATGTTACTTTGAAGTTCAAGCGGTTCACTGATTACAACCAGCCAAATAAAGCCTTAGAAAATGGCGATGTCGATTTAAACTCATTCCAACACAAACTATTCTTACAAACATGGAATAAAGCACATAAGACAGACCTTGTTTCTATCGGTGACACCTACATCACACCAATCCGTCTTTACTCTAAGCAATACAAGAGTGTTAAGGAAATCCCTGATGGCGGAACAATCGCTGTTCCAAATGATGCTTCAAACGAATCACGGGCATTGTTTGCATTGAAGAACGCTGGTTTGATCGAATTAAAGAAGGGCACTAAGCTCGCTACTGTTAGTTCGATTTCCAAGAATCCACATGACCTTAAGATTAAAGAATTAGCAGCCGACCAAACTGCACGGTCTTTAGATAATGTAGACGCAGCGGTAGTTAATACTAATTACGCTCAAGCAGCTGGCCTTAACTACAAGAGTGCTATCTTTGTTGAACCAATTAACAAAGACTCTAAACAATGGGTTAACGTCATTGCCGCAAAGGATAGCCAAAAGAACAATAAAATCTACAAAGATGTCGTAAAAGCTTACCAAACAGAAAAGACAAAGCAAGAAATCAAGAAGCTTTACGGTACTGCTGAAATTCCAGCATGGGATCTTAACTTCAATAAATAAGGAGGATTAATATGGCGAACCCAATTATTGACTTAGATAATATTAGCGTAACTTTTAAACAGCGAAAACAAACTGTTCACGCGGTTAAAGACGTTACCTTAAAAGTAGAAAAAGGTGATATTTACGGGATTGTCGGTTATTCTGGAGCCGGAAAATCAACCTTAGTGCGGACAATTAACCTCTTACAGCTTCCCACTGCCGGGACAGTTACCATTAATGGAACCGTATTTTTCAAAGATCATCAGCAGCAAATCAGCAATAAAGAATTGCAGGAAAAGCGGCGAAAAATTGGAATGATTTTCCAACATTTCAATTTATTAAATGAAACTTCCGTAATTGAAAACGTCCTTTTTGCCCTTAAGCATACCGACTTAGACGATGACGCCAAGGAAAAGAAAGCCCTTGAACTTCTAGACCTAGTCGGCTTGAAAGATAAAGCTGAATTTTATCCCGTCCAATTATCCGGTGGTGAACAACAACGAGTATCGATCGCCCGGGCATTAGCTAACGATCCGGAAATCCTCATTTCAGATGAAGCCACTTCTGCTCTTGATCCGCAAAATACTAATCAAATCTTAGACCTCTTAAAGCGGTTAAATGATAAGCTAAATTTAACAATCGTTTTAATTACTCACGAAATGGACGCCGTTAAGCGGGTTGCTAACAAAATTGCAGTCATGGAATATGGTCAAATCATAGAACGAGGAGCACTTCAAAAGGTCTTCTTGCAACCACAACAAGACTTAACACGACAATTTGTTGGTGGCTCGCTAGCTGCAGTCGATACACTCAAAGCCTTTAATCTTGGGCACCTTGATGATGATGAAGAATTACTTCAATTGGTTTACGATGCAAATAATGTCACTAAATCAATTATTATCGAGTTATATAAACAGCTACAAGTTGAAGCAAGTATGCTCTACGGTAACATTGAAGTCCTAGCCGGTTCGCCAGTCGGTACACTCTTTGTTGTTATCAAAGGTGATGCAGATAAGCGTCAGCAAGCTATTGACTTCTTAAAGCAAAATGATGTTACTGTAACAAAGATTGATGATCGGAGGATTTGGAATGAATAATCTAATACCAAATGTAATTCAGCTTGGCTGGGGCGGCGACAATGGTTGGGGAACCTCAATCGTTCAAACTATCTACATGACTTTTTGGCCGGCGATTTTCGGTGGCATTCTCGGATTAATTTTTGGAGTAGCCCTCGTCGTTACTGAACCAGGCGGAATTCTAGAAAATCGAATTGTTTTTAGTATTGTTGATAAGGTTGTATCTGTCTTTCGGGCAATCCCATTTATTATCTTATTAGCGTTCATTGCCCCCTTTACCCAATTAATTGTGGGAACACAAATTGGAACTACCGCGGCATTAGTCCCTCTTTCATTAGGAGTATTTGCCTTTTATGCTCGTCAAGTCCAAGTTGCGCTTGAAAGTGTCGACCATGGTAAAATTGAAGCAGCCCAGGCAATTGGCGCTACCAACTGGGATATCATCACAAATGTCTACCTTCGTGAAGCACGTTCTGAACTTGTCCGTGTCTCAACCGTTACATTAATTAGCTTAGTCAGCCTTACTGCAATGGCTGGTGCAATCGGGGCCGGCGGTTTAGGTAATACTGCTATCTCATACGGTTATGACCGATTCAATAATGATGTTACCTTAGTCGCAACTATTCTTGTTCTTTTATTCGTTTTAATCATTCAAGTCATTGGGGACTTTTTAGCCAAGAAGCTCAACCACCAAGACCGTTAAAGTTAGGAGAATCAATATGGAAGCCAGCGAAAAAGTAAAAGTACTGCAAGATTTAATCAAAATTCACTCTGTTAATGGCAATGAAGTTGAAGTTGCTCACTATTTACAAAAACTGTTAGCAGCTCACGGGATCGAGCCAAAAGTTGATGAATTTGGTGACCGCCGCGCTAATTTAACCGCTGAAATCGGGGCCGGCGAAGATTCACGGGTGCTTGGCTTTACTGGTCACCAAGATACTGTTGCGGTGCCTAATCCGGATCGCTGGCAATACCCTCCTTTTAGCGGTGAGGTTGTTGGAGACCGCATTTACGGTCGGGGGGCCGCAGATATGAAGAGCGGTTTAGCTGCTCAAGCACTAGCCCTCATCGAATTAAAAGAAGCAAATCAGTTGCCAACTGGTAAAGTACGTTTTATTGCGACTGCCGGTGAAGAATTAGGGACTCCCGGCGCCTATCGTCTTGAAAAACAAGGTACAGCTACCGACTTAGATGCGTTAGTGGTTGGTGAGCCAACGGGCGGTAATATTATTTATGCTCACTCTGGAAGTATGAATTACCGTATTACCAGCTTTGGTAAGTCATGTCATAGCTCGCACCCAGAACAAGGGATTAATGCTATCGAAGGTCTCCTAAAGTTCGTTGAAGAAGAAAAGCACCTTTTCGATGATGCTAAAGATGACCCGTATTTAGGAAAGGTTCAGCATAGTATTACTGTCATTAATGGCGGTGACCAAGTAAATACTATTCCTGATAGCGCCACTCTTCATGGGAACGTTCGCCCTACTGCTGCCTTTGATAATGAAAAAGTCATTGATCGGCTTCAGGACGCTCTCGAATATATTAATCACACAACTCCCTTCCAGCTTGAACTAAAAATTATCCAAGACTTTTATCCAATCGCAACAGCTCCTGATAATCATTTCGTTCAGGTCGCTTTAGAGGCCGCACAACGCAATTACCCAAATGACGTTAAACTAGATATCATTAACGGGGCAACCGATGCGAGCGTGTTTACCTTACATCGACCTGACTTACCAGTAGTTGTTCTCGGTTGCGATTCATGGAACGTGGCGCACCAAACCGATGAATTTACCACTATTTCGAGTTACCTTGCAACAATTAAAGCTTATAAACAAATTGTTCGTGACTTCTTTGCTTAATTTTTGCTAAGGTTTTTCACCTAAAGTCTTACCAAATTATTAGCTTTCCTTTCAACAATTTTCGACCGTAAATGTTATAATATAGGTGTTGAAAGCGATAACAGTTAATTAGTTAAGAAAGGGTGTTTACCATGATGTCATTATTAAGTAATGTAATCGCTGTTGTTAGTTTCTCGGCCATTCTTTTAGCTTCAATTGCTAGTCTCTTCATTGGTGGTAAACACCAACATAAGTTCAACTAAGAGCTTTTCGGAATGGTAAGCGTCTAAAATATTCGGGTAATCATTTGAATTATCTTAATGTTAAAAAATGGGGGTATCTGTCAACTGGTATTGATGGATATCAACACCTCCTACGAGAATGTGGGAGGTGTTTTTTTACGCAAATAAACAATCAATTCTTAAAAAGAAAAATTGCTGATTGGCAAAACCATAGCAGGAACGCTTGAGGGTCTTAATTCGACGATTGATCCCTTCCAAGGGACCGTTGGAGAACTCAAACTGGGTACTATTAATGACATAAGACTGATTTTTATTTAATGTAGCGATAGCCG
>NZ_JACIVD010000066.1:0-169662 GCF_014145555.1 Limosilactobacillus albertensis | reverse complement strand
CCCGAAATGTCAATTTAAATTAGAAAAATGTTGAAAGCTGTTCATCTGTGACGTGACTTAGGAATACTTCAAGTGGTGTGCGGTAGTGAAGTGACTTCCGTGGAATAGTATTTCGTTTGTGCATCAGCTGGGTGATTAGTTCATCTGGTAAATTACGGAAGTCTAATCGTTTACTGAGACCGTCACGACGTAAGATACCATTATTGTTTTCATTCAGGCCGCGTTGATTGGGCGCTCCAACCTCCGCAAAATAAGTATGAAGATCATGTTTATTGGCAATCTCACGCCAGCCCGCGAATTCCTTACCATTATCAAAGGTAATCGACTTAACGAAATGACGAGGTATTTTAGAAAGCCATTTATCCAAGTGATAGTTAACTGCTTCATCAGTTTTACGATGAACGTTAAGCACAATCATCACCTTAGATTGACGTTCCACCAAGGTCATGACCGCACCACGATGAGCTTTTCCTTGAACAGTATCAGCTTCAAAGTGACCAAACTCGTGTTGGTAGTGAGGAAAATCATGGTATCGCTGGTAAATACTCCGACCGAGATGCCCCGCCTTACCACGTCGTTCGACATAGCCATTGGGGTGTCGCTTGCCTTTCATCGGTAATTGCTGGACGGCAAAATTGTACTGTCCACGAGCAAACATCCGATAAAGTGTCCGCATACTACAGCTAATTGTCCGTTCTGCTCGACCAATGATCGTATCAGGTGTCCAGCCCGCTTTAACCTGCTCATTGATGTAGCTGATCTCATCCTTGGCTAGCTGAGCCTGCTTACGACCACAACGCTGCTTATTCCGTTGGTAAGCCTTAAGATACTGTGCAATGGTCTTACCGCTATCAAGAAATCGATAGACTCGGTAAATAGTTTCTTGGCTTCGTTTAAGCAGTTTAGCAGCTTGATAAGCCTTCGTACCTTGGTGCCAAAAATTAGCTATGAGGGTTAGTTCACGTGTGGTAAGATGTTTATAAGTCATTTGTGATGTTCCTTTACTTTTGTTTGTGGTTATTCAAAAGTCTATCACAAATGGCTTTTTTATTTTTCTAACTTAATTTTACAAACGGCGAAGAAAGTTTATGGAATAACGCCATTAAGGTTTATTGATAAGGAAAAGTATCGAAAAGCACAAAGACTCCTTGAATATTCAGGAAACTCAATTGAGGAGATTGCATATATGACTGGAGCTGCAAATATTTCGATTTTTAGTAAACAGTTTAAAAAATGGTCGGGATATTCACCAAGTGAGTATAGAAAACAAGTTTTGCACAAACGTACAGTTTATTCAAAAAATCAGACAGGGTATTTTGAATAGAATTTAATAAATGTTCATTATAGATGAGATCATAAATTGACAAATAATTGTCAGTTTATGATCTTTTTGCTTTTTGTGAAAACGGATACAATAAAAATGCGGATGAAGATTGACTAAGCTTTATCAGTTTAAACAACTAACTTTAAAGATTATTACTTAATAACTATAAAAGGGGTGGACTAATTGGATAGTGCATGGCTTAACAATAATAGAATACGTGAGCAATTAAAAAACGATGTATTTACACTATTGCCTAACCGAATAGCAGGAAATGATGTAGTAAAAAAGCAACTTTATACCGAAATTGTTGAGTGGCTAAAGTTACCTGTAACATTTGATAAAGAAAATGCAAGTATTGTTCTGATAGAGGAGAATAATAAATATGATAATGATGAATCGTTTGATGTGCAGGAAAAGAATGGACAAATAATTATTATTGGAAATAACAGTAAAGCTCTTTTGTATGGCTTTTACTCTTTGATTCGAATGAAGTTAACTGGGAAATTAAAAACTGGAATTCATACACCTTCTCAAAGCTTAAGAATGATCAATCATTGGGACCAGACAGACGGTAGTATTGAACGTGGATATTCAGGAGCTTCAATTTTCTTTGGAAATTTTAACAAGCTAGATAATCCAGACAAAGGCAATTTTAATGTAAAACTTATAAATGGTGATATCTTCAGACATGATACTAAGAGATTAGTATATTACGCACGTATGTTAGCTTCAGTTGGGATTAATTCAATTTCAATAAATAATGTAAATGTTAGAGGACAGGGGATTGAATTAATAACAAATAAATATCTAAATGGTGTTCAAGAAATCGCTGATATTTTTCGGAAATTTGGTATTAAGCTTTTCTTATCAATAAATTGGGCAGCCCCTAAGTTAATTGGCGGATTAGAGACTTCAAATCCGCTTGATGATAAAGTCAAAAAATTTTGGCGGGATATTTGTAAGAATATCTATTCGTATATTCCTGATTTTGGGGGCTTTGTTGTTAAAGCAGATAGTGAAGGAGAACCAGGACCGTATCAATATGGCTGTGATCATGCACAAGGAGCTAATATGTTGGCGGATGCTATAAAGCCTTTTGACGGATTAATTATTTGGCGGGCATTCGTTTATAATTCGCACCAAGATTGGCGTAATAGGAAAAACGATCGGGCAAAAGCAGCATTTGAAAATTTCGCGTCATTGGATGGAAAATTTTCAAGTAATGTTATTTTGCAGATGAAATTTGGGCCTATTGATTTTCAAACTGCTGAACCTTTACAACCATTATTTGGAAAACTGAGAAATACAAATCAAATGATGGAATTTGAAATAACAGCAGAATATTTAGGGCATCAAATTGATATTAATTATGTTCTTCCACAATGGTGCAAGATGATTAATTTTAATACTGAGTATGAAGATCTGCCTGATCCAAAAGCGGGAGCAATACTAAGAGAAACAGCAGTAGATTCAAATAATGTTGGAATTGCAGCTGTAGGGAATGTTGGAATGAGTGAACATTGGACTGGAAATCCATTAGCCCAATCTAATTTATATGGATATGGCCGGCTTTGCTGGGATAATCAACTATCTGCTGAAGAAATTCTTAAAGAATGGATAATACAAATGTTTCCGTCGATAAAGAAGGAGTCAAAAGATAAGATTTATTCAATAATGATTACATCTAATAAAACATATGCAGATTATTGTGCTCCATTAGGTGTGGGATTTATGGTAGTTCCTCATTACCACTATGGACCATCTGTTAATGGCTATGAGTATGATCGATGGGGAACCTATCATTTTGCAGATCGTAATGGTGTTGGTGTAGATCGGACGATAAAAACTGGTTCAGGTTTTGTAAGTATGTATTCTAAGAAGTTAGCAAATAAATTTGAAAATCCAGATACAACGCCGATGGATGTAATGCTATTTTTCCATCATTTAAACTACGATTTTATTCTCCCTAATAATAAGACTTTAATTCAAACGATTTATGACCTGCACTTTAGAGGCTATGAGAATGTGAAAAAGTATGTAAAACAATGGAATTGCTTAAAGCATGATATTGAAGAATCTATTTATGATACCGTACAAGTCTGTTTAAATGAACAGCTTAAAAACGCATTGGAGTGGCGCGATCAAGTTAATACTTATTTCTATCGAATGTCGGGAGTAAAAGATAGTTTGGGAAGAAAGATATATTCTTAAAAGTATTTAGTTAGAAAGAAGAAACAAAAAATGGAGGAGAGTCCAAGGTTAAAACTTTCATCATTACTTAGTGATGGGGCTATATTACAAAGAAACAAAATCAATACATTGTGGGGAAACTTTAAGAGGAACGCATTAGTGACTATAAAATTTGAAGATAAAGTATTATCTACAATATGTGATGCTAACGGAAAATTTAAATTAGACTTACCGGCTCATGAAGCAGGAGGCCCTTTTGAACTAATTATTACATCGTTAAATGAAAAGGTCGTTATTAAAAAAGTATATTTTGGAGATGTATGGCTACTGGCAGGACAGTCTAACATGCAATTAATGTTTAATCGTTTGTTGGAAAAGTATCCAAAAGAACTCAGTAAAGCTAAAGACAAGTTAATTCATTACTTCAAAGTTCCAGAACATTATCAATTTAATGAACCAATGACTGACATTTATGAAGGAAAGTGGTTTGACGCAATAAAAAATAATTTATTAAATGTATCAGGTATTGGATATTTTTTTGCAAAATATTTGCGAAAGTATTCCAATGTACCAATTGGAATTGTTCAAACAGCAGTAGGAGGAACATCAATTAGATCTTGGGTAAGTGAGGAAGTACTCAAGACTATAGGTGAAATGCCACATGATTATGATACGCTAAAAAATCAAGATTTAGTTAATCATTTTGTTAAGGAAAGTAATACTTACCAAGATCAATATGAAGATGATAGAAATATGTTTGATTATGGACTGAAAGGTAGTTGGGCTAAAAATTCGATAGATTCTACTTGGCAAAGTATTGATATTAATAAGGATTTTCCTGAGAAATTTAAAACTTCAGGTGTTGTATGGCTAAAAACAACTATTGAGGTTCCTGAAAATATGGTTAATCAAGATGCTATCTTACATTTAGGAACTTTGATTGATGCTGATGAAACTTTTGTTAATGGAAAAAAGATAGGAGAAGTTAGTTATCAGTATCCACCTCGCCATTATAAAATTGGAAAAATTAAACGAAAAGTTGAAATAACCATTCGTTTAAAAATAGATCAAAAAATAGGTGGATTTAGAAAAGGAAAGAATCGTTATATTCAAATTAATAATAATATTCTAGATTTGAATAAATGTAATTGGTTTGCAAAGAGAGGATGTTCAATGCCTAGTCGCAAACAATGTTTTTTTCCGCAATACCTACCTTCAGGACTTTTTAATGGCATGATTTATCCGCTAAGAAATTTTTCATTTAATGGAATTATATGGTACCAAGGAGAAAGTGATACTCATGAGCCTGTAAATTATGGGAAAGTATTTATCAAGCTGATTCAAGAATGGAGAAAAATATTTAGCAATGTCAACCTACCCTTTTTATTTGTTCAGTTACCAAACTGTGGCATTGAACCAAACCATAATTGGGGAAGATTAAGAAGCGAACAGGAAAAGGCATTGATTTTGGATAATACAGGAATGGCAGTAACTATTGGTGATGGTGAAGATAACGACTTACATCCCTTAAATAAGAAAGTAGTTGCAAAAAAACTTTTTGAATTAAGTGAGAGAATCAAAAAGTGGACGCATGGATGTGCATCAGGACCAATAGCTGATCAAGCATATTTAAATAACGATGGAGTAGTTATTAAATTCAATACATTTGGTAGGAAATTAGTAATAGATGAAAGATTAATATTTAAATTATCACAATGTGGAACTCTGTATACTTTAAACAAGTTTCAAGTTAATGATGAAAATATAGTAGTAAAAATTCCTGAAGATATAAAGATTAAAGATGATGCAGTTATTAGTTATGCACAAGAAAATACTGCTCATCCCAACTTATTTGATACTGATAGGAATTGTGCCGCACCGTTTAAACTAAAAATTAATAATTACTATCATATTCCAAGTGTTCTGACACACGTTTTAGAAGAAATGTAAGCGCTTTTATAAGGACGGAGTGAAAAAATAATGAATGAGATAAAAAACGGACAGTCTAGTGGACGAAAAGTTGGTATGGGAACGTCAATTGCTTTTGGGTGTACTGATATGATGGGTGGCGGATATGGTGCTCTAGTTGGTGCATATTTAATGTTCTTCTTTACGACATTTTGTAATTTATCAGCATTAGAAGCTGGATCGATTATAGGACTAGCTAAGGCCGTAGATTCAATTACATCTATTATTATGGGAAGATTATCAGATACATTTTGGAGAACGAAGCTCGGTGCTAAATTTGGTCGGCGTCACTTTTTTATCTTAATAGGTTCTCCACTAATTTTAATTACCTATACCCTACTTTGGATACCTGGTGGTGGATATTGGTATTATTTAATTGTTTATTGTTTAGTAGAGGTAGTAGTTACCATGGTCTTGATTCCTTATGAAACATTACCCTCTGAAATGACTACAGACTTCAATTCGCGTTCAAAAATGTCAACAACTCGAATGTTTTTCTCTGGTGCAATCACATCAGTTGTTACTTTAGTTGGTGGATTCTATATTCAATTATTAGGGCAGCATAATCCATATGCTTATACAGCGACAGGTGTTACATTTGCTGTGCTTTTCTCAATTGCTTGTTTAATTACTTGGAAATTTACATGGGAGCGGCCTTTAAATGAGATTAAGGCAACTGCAGATCCGAGTGAGGCTCATCAAAATTTAGCGCAATTTTTCTGGACTGCTTTGAAGTCATATTTATCAACTCTCAAGGTAAAGGCATTTCGGCAACATATGTATTTATACTTATTGGGAGTTACTGCGCAAGATTTATTCTCAGGAGCTTTTATTTACTTTATTGTGTTTGGTTATGGGTTATCAACTTCAACAGCATCTTATCTACTTTCCTTAGGTATTATTGGACTACCTTTAACGCCAGTAAACTATTGGTTATTTACACGATTAGGTGCTAAAAAATGCTATGTACTTTATTTTGGATTAGTAATTGCTGGCTTAGCAGCATACTACATTATGTATCTTATGAACTTAACTCATAATACATTAATCATTGCGTTAATTATTGTTTCTACAATTTACTTATTCTTTAAGGGTGGTGCCTATTCAATTCCTTGGAATGTCTTTCCATTTATTCCTGATGTTGATGAAATTATGACTGGAAAACGTCGGGAAGGTGAATTTGCAGCAATGATGTCATTTATCCGTAAATTAACTTCAGGATTAGCAGCAGTATTTTTAGGCTGGGTACTTTCTGCAAATGGATTTAAGAGTGGTGCGGCAGTGCAATCGCTACAGGCAACTCATGCAGTTGTATATACTTTGATTTTTGGTACAGGAATTTTAACACTTCTTGCAATGGCTATTGCGGTAACATTTAATCTTGACGCTAAGACTCATAAAGTGTTGATTGATGAAATAGAGCGATTAAAAGCTGGTGGAAAGAAAGCAAATGTTTCACCGAAAGCCAAGGCAGTATGTGAGAACCTTACTGGTGAAAAGTATTCCGATTTATGGCCAGTTTCAAACAATAAGGTAGAAAAGAAGGAAACAAGCAATGAAAATTAAAAACCCTGTTTTACGAGGCTTCAATCCCGATCCTAGTATACTTCGTGTAGGTGACATGTATTATATTGCGAACTCAACATTTGAATGGTTTCCAGGAGTTAGATTACATTCATCTAAAGATCTGGTTCACTGGAAGATGTTACCTCCGATTTTAAATAGTAAAAAATTAATCGATATGACTGGTGATCCTTCATCTGGAGGAGTATGGGCGCCTGATTTATCATATGCTGATGGGAAATTTTGGCTAGTATTTTCTGACGTAAAAACTGTGAATGGTCCTTTTAAAGACTGTATTAACTATTTAACAACAGCAAATAATATTGAAGGGCCATGGTCAAAGCCAATAAAATTAGATGCAACAGGATTTGACGCCTCTTTATTTCATGATACTGATGGGAAAAAGTACTTGGTTCAACAGACATGGGATCAACGTGAATATAAGAATACATTCAATGGAATAACATTGACGGAGTTCGACCCCTTATCTCAACGATTGTTGCCACAAACAAGAAAAGTTATATATAGGGGAACTGATGTAAAAGTTCTTGAAGGCCCGCATGTGTATAAAATAAATGGCTATTATTACTTATTTGCAGCGCAGGGAGGAACTAGCTGGTCTCATCAAGAAATTGTAGCTCGATCCAAAAGTTTAGTATTAGGTACGTTTATAACGGAACCAGATGGGCCTTTTATTACGAACTTCGATACGCCCGACTTTGAGCTTCAAAAGCAGGGGCATGGTTCACTAGTAAATACACTTGATGGTGAATGGTATTATGCGTCACTCTGTAGTCGTCCATGGCACCATAAAAATGAGTCTGCTTGGGACCCTCGGGGATGGTGTACTTTAGGAAGAGAAACTTCTATTCAGAAAGTAGAGTGGGATTCAGATGGATGGCCTAGAGTTGTTGGGGGACATGGGGGACTTATTAGTGTTCCAGGTCCACAAGCTGACAAAAAATCTTTAACTAGTAAGCCAAATAATTCAAGACACGATGAATTTTTATCGTCAAAATTAGACAGTGATTGGCAAACTTTACGTCAGCCATTTACTAAAAAATTAGGATATATAAAAAATAAAAAACTAGTGCTAAAAGGAAATCAATCACTTTCGTCGCTGTTCGATGTTTCATTGTTAGCATCTAGATGGCAAGCATTTAATTTTGATGCAACCACAAAGATTAAATATGAGCCATACAGTTATCAGCAGATGGCAGGATTAGTCAATTTCTATAATGATAAACATTATTCATGGGTATTTATTACCTATAATGAAGTAACTAAACATAAGGTTATTGAAGTGGCGCAAAATAACAATAATATATACACTTCATTCTTAAAGGATAATGCTGTTGAAATTCCTAATGAGATTAAAGAAGTATGGTTAAAGACATGTATTAGAAAGGATTATTACTACTACATGTATTCGTTTGATGGAAAAGATTGGAATAGGATATCTATTGATTTAGATGCAGCCATTTTGTCGGATGACTATGTTATGCAAACGTCGGGCGGATTTTTTACAGGAGCAATGGTAGGGTTAGCATCTGTTGATTGCACTGGCTTTGAACTTCCAGCAGAATTTGATTATTTTGATTATAAAGAATTAGATGAAAATTTGCTGTAGAGTGTGATTAAAAATACACCTTATCCAGTATGGGTAGGGTGTATTTTATACAAGGGGATGAATTTTATGAGCGAGTTTATAAATAATGCGTTTCGATGCATTGGTACAGGCAGACTAAGCCTTGCTTTAAGAAGAGAATATATTAATGAATTAAGGTATATTCAACGAACCATTGGCTTTGAGTATATAAGAGGACATGGCTTGTTTTCAGACGATATCGGAATTTATCAAGAAAGAGAAGAAAATGGTAAGTATATTATTGAATATAATTTTAATTACTTAGATCAAATAATGGATTCTTTTAAAACATTAAACATAAAACCCTTTCTTGAACTAGATTTCATGCCAAAAAAGTTAGCTTCAGGTAAAGAAACCGTATTTTATTGGAAGGGAAACATAACACCACCAAAGAATAACAACGAATGGGTTAAATTGGTTCAAAATACATTGAAGCATTTGTTGAAAAGGTATGGTAATGATGTATTAGAATGGCCGATAGAAATATGGAATGAACCCAATTTGACTAACTTCTGGAAAAATGCAGACAAACAAGCGTACTTTAATTTTTTTGAAGAAACCTTTAATGCGATAAAAAAGGTAAATAAGTACCTTAAGGTCGGAGGACCTGCAATATGTGGGGTTAAAGATGAAGAATGGCTACAAGATTTCATTAGCTTTTGTGAGAGTGAAAAACTTGACATCGACTTTGTAACTCGTCACTTTTATACAGTAAATGTAGTACCAACAGAAGGACACTATCGATATCCTAATCTAAGGAAATTGAAAGATTCACTAAAAGAGTTAGAAAAATCACGTAAGATAATTGATAGATCTAAGTATAAAAATTTACCAATGTATATTACTGAATTTAATACATCTTATAGTCCTGATGCACCACTTCATGATACAGTTCATAATGCCGCTTATACTGCTGATATGCTATCTAAATTAGGTGATACTTCTGAATTATATTCATATTGGACTTTTGGCGATGTTTTTGAAGAAAAAGGAATACCATTTACTAATTTTTATGGTGGCTTTGGTTTACTGGCTGAGCATAGTATTTGCAAACCCACATATTGGACATTCTATTTCTATAATCAACTATATCAATATCTTGTTGAAAAAACTGATAATTGGATTATTACTAAAAACGGAGACGGTGAGTATACCGGAATCATTTGGAATTATAAAAATGAAGAAGGCTATGGTCAAGATATTAATGTTTCCATTCCACAAGTTAATGGTAAATACAGTTTAGTACTGGAAAAAGTTGATGAAAAGCATGGTAATCCACTATTAATATGGCATGGGTTAGGAGAGCCTGCGTCATTGACAAAAGAAGAAGTAAAAGTATTAAAGGATTCTGCAGTTCCTGAAATAACAGCGAAAATGGTATCTAATTTGAAAAATGCAAAAATCAAAGTATGTCCAGATTCGGTTGAATACTTTAAGATGAAAAAGATATGTGGAAGCCAGGACACTGGTTATAGTTATTCAAAATTAATTTAACAGGGAATAAAAATTGTATCTATAGTAGTGACAAAATACCATGTAGCACTTGAATTTAAGTGCCACATGGTATTTTTATATTATGCTTAATCTTTTAAATACTTTTTAATCTCAGTGTCGGTTAACCTATATTGTGTTTGTATTTCTTTAGCAATAGTTACTGAATCAATGTTTAAATGTTGAAGAGAATTAATTAAATTTTTAATTCCCTTTTCACGTTCAGTATTAATAGACTCTTTGATTTGCTGTTCTGTCTTTTCAACTTCTTCAGCTATTTTCGTAATGTTTTCAGCTTTTTTCTTAAGCTTAATACTTTGCCTCTTAATCTCGGCATCTCGTTTCTTAATCTCAGTAGTCTGTTTCTTAATTTCAGCAGTTTGTTTCTTAAGCTCCGACTCTTGTTTCCTAAGTTCTTCAGCCTTTTTCTTTATCTCTTCTTCGTGCCGTTTTTGATCCATTTCGTACAATGAGAGTCGCATATACTCCGCCCTCCATTTCCGATTGTGCTTAACGTACTTCATTCTTTTCTTTAATTTTACGACAAGCTCATCAGTGGATTCAACATTACGTTGGGCAATCATGTCCAAGAAATTTTGCATCTTTGGACTCACATCGTGCCGCTTAGATCGAATGTCAAATAAAATATCGGTCTCACCATCATCAATAACTTTGTCAGTCATTCCGGTAATCTGTTTTTTTAATATATACTGCTGGCGATTAAACCCAAACGGATCAAAATTGCAGAAGAAAATGACATAGGAATCATCAACATTATCATAAGGTTCACCTTTATTGTAGGATTCCATCGTGCTAGCGGTCTGATAGTAGCGAATCCGCTTCGCCAAGTTGTCCGCCCTGGCGACCTGCATTTCAATATCATAGTGATTGTTATTTTCGTCTGTTGTGTAAATATCAAAACGAATTGAATGAGCATCCGGGGCAAAAGAAATCTCCTGCTGGGCATTTGGAAATTCAATCCCCTTAATCTCCAGCTGTGGTAAGATTCGTCGCAGCACTTCTAAACAAATATCATGATCAATCATCACCTTGCTAAAGATATAATCGTCTGTTAAATCGGCATCTTCCCACTTTTTACGCAATATAATTTTGTCCATTATTTCACGGCTCCTCATTAATTTTTAGAAGACTCTTTTCCAGCCCCACTAACTTATATATACGTAAAAAATCATCTTTTACACTTTTTGATTTAATTGTTTACTTAGTATACTAACTACAAAAAACTTAATAGTAATTCTAAACAATGTGTCCTATATAAATTGATCTTTTTATATAAAATTTAAGAAAGGGTTTACAAAACAATTCAAAGGGTATATATTAAGAATTGTAAGTTAGTTGTTTATACAAACTAAATGAATGGGAGGCCGTAAACATGGCTGATTTATGGAAAGATATTAATAAGATTGAATACGAGGGACCACATAAGGATATTAAGTCTGGATTGTTCTACCAGTACTATAATCCAGAAGAAGTTATTTTAGGAAAGAAAATGCAAGATTGGCTCCGTTTTGCTGTTGCATATTGGCACACGTTTGATCAGCGCTTAGTTGACCCGTTTGGTGATGGAACCGCCCAACGGCCATATGACAAGTACAGTGACCCAATGGATTGCGCTTTAGCTAAGGTTGACTATGCTTTTGAATTCTACAACAAGTTAGGTGTTAACTTCCTTTGTTTCCATGACCGGGATCTTGCTCCAGAAGGTGATACGCTTCGTGAAACTAACAAGAATCTGGATAAGGTTGTTGATAAGATTGTTGAATATCAAAAAGCAACTGGTATGAAGGTTCTATGGAACACATCAAACCTCTTTACAAATCCACGTTTCTTAGAAGGTGCGGGTACTGCTCCATCAGCTGAAATTTATGCTTATGCGGCTGCTCAATTAAAGCACAGTCTTGAAATCGGTAAGCGGGTAGGTTCTGAAAATTATGTATTCTGGGGCGGTCGTGAAGGTTACGAATCACTTTGGAACACTGATATGAAGCGTGAGCAATCACACATTGCTAAGTTCTTCCACATGGCTAAGGACTACGCTAATGAAATCGGCTTTGATGCTCAGATGCTTCTTGAACCAAAGCCAAAGGAACCAACTACTCACCAATATGACTTTGATGCTGCAACAACAATCAACTTTATGCGTGAGTACGGCCTTGATAAAGACTTCAAACTTAACCTTGAAGGAAACCATGCTAACTTAGCTGGTCACACTTACCAACACGAAATTCGGGTTGCTCGTGAAGCTGGATTATTAGGTTCACTTGATGCTAACCAGGGTGATAAGTTAATTGGTTGGGATATTGATGAATACCCATCAAACTTATATGAAACTACAGCAGCTATGTGGGAAGTTGTTGAAAATGGCAGTATCGGACCTCGTGGTGGGTTGAACTTCGATGCCAAACCACGGCGGACTTCATTTACACCAAAGGATCTCTTCTATGGTCATATTGTTGGGATGGATAGCTTTGCTGCGGGTCTCCGCGTTGCTGCTGCAATGAAGGAAGACGGTTTCTTAGATGATATTATTAAGGAACGTTACGCTACATGGGATGAAGGCCTAGGTAAGAGCATTGAAGATGGCAACGAAAACTTTGCTAGTCTTGAAGAAAAGGTTATTGATACGCCACAAAGCGAATTAATTGCTGCTACTCACTCTGACCACCTTGAAGAAATCAAAGATACAATTAACCATTACATTATTGAAACGCTTGCTAAATAATTAACATTACCTATCAATCCACACATGACAAGCGCTCACTCAATACGGTAAAAAGTTATAATAAAAGGGCCGAGGCAATCAACTTTGCCCCGACCCTTTTACTAACGGAAGGGAATGAAAGAAATGAATGAGTATGTAATCGGCGTCGATCTGGGAACAAGCGCTGTAAAAGTTTCGGCAATGGACCATGATGGAAAAATTATTGCCCAGCAAAGTTATGGCTATGATCTTCATCAGCCACACCCCGGTTATAGTGAACAAGATCCTCGTGATTGGTTATACGGGACAACAATTGCGATTGACCGTCTAATTTTAAGAGATGGGATTAAGGCTGAAGAAATCAAGGGAATATCTTTCTCTGGACAAATGCACGGGTTAGTTTTATTGGATGCGGACGGACAAGTATTACGCCCAGCAATGTTATGGAACGATACTCGTACCACTAAGCAGTGTGAAGAAATAAAGGAAAAAATGGGCGATAGATTCATCGAGATTACTGGTAATCGCGCTTTGGAAGGATTTACATTGCCTAAGCTATTATGGGTAAAAGAAAATGAACCTGAAATCTGGGCGAAGGCAAAGAACTTTCTTTTGCCTAAAGACTATGTTCGCTATGTAATGACTGGTAAACAAGCAATTGATTACTCGGATGCAACGGGGACGGTTTTATTTGATATTAAACAGAATGCGTGGAGTAAGGAAATTTGTGATACGTTTGATATTCCAGAATCAATGTGCCCGCCTTTAATTCGGTCAATCGACGAGGCAGGGACGATTACGGATTCGTATGCAATGTTTTCAGGACTTAAGACAACTACTAAGGCCTTTGGCGGTGGTGGTGACAATGCTTGCGGAGCCGTGGGAGCAGGGATCCTGAAACCTAATATGGTGATGAGCAGTATTGGAACATCAGGGGTAATTTTGAAGTACGAACCGGATGCTAATGTTGACTATCATGGTGCATTACAGTATGAATGTCATGCTATTCCTAATACTTATTATTCTATGGGAGTCACACTTGCTGCAGGCCATTCTCTGAATTGGTTTAAACATACTTTTGCTAAGAATGAAGACTTTACGGAAATGGTAAATAGGGCCGCTAAACGACCGCTTGGGACAAATGGATTAATCTTTACACCGTATATAGTTGGCGAACGGACGCCATATGCCGATGCGGATATTCGTGGGAGCTTTATTGGCGTTGACAGTATGCAGAATAAGTATGATTTTGTTCGTGCTGTAATTGAAGGAATAACCTTTAGCTTCTGTGATATTTTGAATATCTATGATCAGCATGGTCAGGACTTTGATACGGTTGTTGCTATCGGGGGAGGAGCTAAGAGTGACTTCTGGCTGCAACTACAAGCAGACATCTTTAATAAAAAAGTAGTATCCCTGACTAATGAACAAGGTCCTGGCTTAGGTGCTGCTATGCTTGCTGCTGTTGGTCTTGGCTGGTTTAATTCATTACAGGATTGTGCAAAGAAGTTTGTCCATTTTGGCAAGGAATATGAACCGCAACCTGAAACAGTAAAGAAGTATGATGAATTGTACAAAATTTATCATCAAATTTATGACCAAACAAAAGACCTTAGTCATCAGATAATGAAACTGCGAAATAGTTGGGATTAGGGAAAATTTGACTATTATATAAGTTGACCTCTAAAGTCCGGTAAAGCCGAACTCTAGAGGTCTATTTTTGTTTCCTAATATTGATATAAAATGGGTCCATCCGTAGTCTGAATCTTTTTACAGTTAACCTTAAAGTGCTCCTCAATACGTTTGGGGGTTAATACTTCTTCGGGCTTGCCCTCTGCAATGATTTTTCCATGATTAAAGAATAGGCAGTAGTCGCTGTATTGAAGCGCTTGGTTAAGATCATGAATAATCATAATAATTGTTAAATGTTCATCGGCGTTTAGTTGGTGAAGGAGTTTGAGAAATTCGATCTGATAATGTAAATCAAGATAAGTAGTAGGCTCATCAAGAAAAAGGTAAGCTGGCTGCTGATTGAGGGCAAGAGCAAGCCAAACTCGTTGTTGCTGTCCTCCTGAAAGGCTACGAACATAACTATCCTTTAAGCTCGTAAGACCAAACCGATTAAGCAATAGTTCAGTATTATGATTTTCTTCCGGTAAGTCGCTTAGAAGAGATTGGTAAGGCAAATGCCCAAACTGGACTAGGTCTGCGACAGTTAAATCATCGTATAAATCATGGTGTTGGTGCACAACTGCAATTTGTTTGGCAACTTCTTTTCCTGTTAGCTGCCAAATGTCATGATTATTTAGTAAAACTTTCCCTGTCATAGGTTGAATAGCACGTGTAAGGAGTTTAAACAGTGTTGACTTACCGGAACCGTTAGGACCAACGATCGATGTAATTTGGTGGTCGGGAATGGTTAAAGAAAGTTTCGTGATTAAAGGTGCAGAGGCTGAATACTGGTAGCTTAAATCTTTAGCTTGTAGCATGAGTTGAATCTCCTTGTGGCTGTTTGGATAAGATGAAAATTAAGAATGGGCCGCCAATAATTATTAAAATGGTAGCCGCTGGGATTTCGCTTGGCTGAACAATTAGTCGACCAAGGGTGTCTGCAAAGAGGAGCATCCACCCGCCAGCCAGAATTGAGAAGGGGATTAAGTGCCGGTAATCATGGCCGAGTAGCCAGCGACCGATGTGCGGGATAATAATCCCAATAAAAAGGATTACGCCCGCGCTAACCGTAACGGTGGTCGCAAGAAAAACAGCAACGGCTAGGAGACCGCCTCGTAAGTGAGAAGCAGATATTCCAAGTGAACCTAATTGTGCATCGTTGACTTTAAGGTAATTACACCATGGCGTAATAATAATGGCAGCCATTAAACCGATAATTCCCAGAATAACGAGCCAAAATGTGCTTGTCCACGTTATAGTGCTTAATGAAATATTGCTTCTTCCCTGACTAACGGGAAATACTTCTTGGATTCCCGTAAAAGTGGCATTAAGGGCAACCCCAATCAAGATAAGGCGGTAAGGATTCATTCGCGGCTGAAAATGGACCAGAATAAAAAGCGATAAAAAACCGCCAATAAAGGCCATGAGAAATTGACCAGTTAGAAAGCTTGGCAATATTAAAGCACCAATGAATTGAAATAGGGAGGCACCGGCAGAAATACCCATAAATCCCGGATCAGCAATCGGATTACGGAGTGCCCCTTGAAAAAAAGCCCCGCTAACGGATAGCGCGGCTCCAGCGATAAAGGCTGCTATTATTCTCGGTAACCGGATATTAAAGATAGTATTTAATTGTGTTGCGTTCATTTTGAAAATACTAAAGTGGCTTGCACCATTTGTTAATGCCACCCAGAAAGTAATAAAGATAAGAGTTACTAAGGTCACGTAGGTAATAATATTTCGTTTTTTCATGGTTATTTAGTTGGGTAAAGCCATTTGCTTACTTGGCGAATAGCTTGTGGTTCGTTCATGTTAGCAGAGGCGTTGAAGGTCGGCTGTTGTAAGTCATATACCCGCTTGTCCTTAACGGCCGGCATAGTTTTCCATACTGGATTTTGAGTGAATTCTTTTTCAAATTGTGGTTTAGTAACATTCGGCAAGGCATGTTCTAAACGGAGAATGACATCTGGATGTTTAGTAGCAAGCGAGTCGTTACTAGGGTGGATATATGCTTGTCCCTTGGCAGGATATACATTTTTTCCACCGGCAATTTTTACAAGGTCACCGACATATGAGTGGTCAGTCGCAATCATATAACCAGCGCCCGGCATCCCCATCAATATTAAAACCCGTGGCTTTCGCCCATGAATTCGTTCTTTAACATCGGCAGTTGCCTGGTCGATTTTTTTAATTTCAGCATTTGCCTGGCGTGTCCGATAGTATTGTTTACCTAGTGATTGGAGAGTACCTTTAAGCTGACTAACAGTATCTAATTTAAGATATACAACGTGGATGCTTTGCTCTTTAAATGATTGGTTGTACTGATCTTTCAGCGTTGATACCGCATAGACAGTAGTAGGGTTAAGAGAGGCAATTTTTTCAACGCTTGGTGACATTGGGCTGCCGATTTTTGGAACGTTTTTATATCTGGCGGGCAGTTTTGCCTGGGTTGTTGGAACACCAACTAGCGGAAGGTCTAGCTTGGCAAATATTTCAGTGGTTGCGGCACTGGTAGTAACAATTCGCTGACTTTTAACTGCTTGTCGGTCAAGAAAATATTTTGTTCCTACTCCAATCCCGACAGCAAGAATTAAAAATAAGCCTAAAGTAATTAAAATTAATTTTTTTGAACGGTTCATATAATCCTCCCTAATGACGTGGAATATGTTTTGATGCACTGCGAACAAAGTAAATTGCAGCAGCAAGAATAATTATGATCCCAATAATTCCACCGACAATAACAAAGTAGAATAAACGCTGGTTACGAGCATTGGTTGCTTGGACTTCCGCATTTTGCCTAAGCGTTTGTCGAGCAAGCTGACTTTCTTTCTTTTTTGCTTGGGAAGATTGAGCAGCTGCTTGAGCATTGAGTTTATTTAATTTGCTTTTAAGGTTTGGATCGTTCACGCCGCTTGCAATGTTATTAGTATTGCTTGGCGAGGTGGCAGTATTAGTACCGCTTGCTTTTGTTTCGTTACCGGCTGCGTCCTGTTTTCCATTAAGCGCTGGCAACCCGCTAGTATCAAATTTGAAGCTAATATTGTGATTAGCTTTATATACTCCAGGCACATCAATTGCAATTGAGCTGCTAATTGTTCGGTTAAGGTTCTTAGTCGTAAAGGAGTAGGTGTAGTCATAACCGTTCCCGTGCGATTTTGATACGTTTTGCGGTGATTGTCCATCGATGGTTAGGACCGTTACTGGCCATGCACCAAGATCTTCACCAGTATGGATAGTCATGGTTACAACGTATTGATTTCCGCTGACATTTACTTGTGCAGGGCGGGCGTAGTAACCATCTGCCATTGAGGTTTGGCTAGTGCCGTATTTAAATGTCTGATAGTTAATATTTTGTGCTTTTGCGGTCGCTCCTCCGCTAAATAGGCCGATTAGCGTAATTACCGTGATTAATAATAATTGCTTACTTATCTTCATGATAGTTTCCCCTTACTTTTTTAATGAGCTGGTGGTGCCAAATACTTGCTCCGCCGATAATAATAAATGCTGTTCCTATAAAACCAAGAAGTGCTACTAAAATTGGGTAATCGACTTGGCTATTGTGGACTAGGTGTTTAAGGGTGGGGTTAACTTGGTATTTGGCAAGTTGCTTTTTGGCTGCTTTTAGGTCGAAGGGATGATTAGTGGGCGGAACAGTATTTAATGCTGTTTGTACTAAACTGCCATTTCCCGGGTTACCGCCTATTGGTGAATTGGCAGAACTGCTACTAGCAGGATCGCTATTTGCAAGGATATTATCGCCAGTGCCGCCATTCATTGCTGCCAAGGCATTAGGACCGCCAGTTGACGTCTTACCAAAGATAAACCAAACATTAAACGTCTGGTTATTGATATTTGCAATGGGGACGCTTATCCGAATTGACCCAGCAACAGGGTTATCAAGTGCGGTGTAATCGTTGATATGAAAAGTATAATGCCATTCGTCAAGTCCATTGCTTTGAAGTGCACTCACTCCTGTAATCGGTCCTGCCGCCATCCTTAGTGGGGTAAAACTTACTAACCCGTGCTTAACGCTAACCGTTAATGTTACATCGTAGCCATTATTACCGGTTTTTACAACGTGAGCAGTGTGAGTATAGTAGTTATTTGCTTCTGAATTTCCAGAGCGCTGGCTATTGAGCACGGTATATTTGACGTCTTGAATAACCTTATTTGGATCAATTGCATGTTGGCCGGTAACTGCTGGTGTGCTAGCAACGGATGGTGTCGTTGGAATAGCTGGTGGGGTTGTGATTGTTGTTGGATGCTGGGGAGTTGTGAATAAAGCAATTGCTTCTTCATTCATGTTGCCCATTGGGGTACTAAGAGCAAAGTACAGCTTTCCTTGTCCAGCTTTGATAACATTTGAACTAACGCGATAACTATAATTGACCTGGTCGCCGTTTCGACTGATCTTGTCAGGCAACTGGTTATTAAATTTCATTTCTTTGATAAAACTACTGCCGTTTGTTAAATGGAAAGTAAGCAGGTAATCGTTCCCCAACGGATTAATTGAAACGTGGGAAGAGAAGAATTTCTGAGCAGCCGATTCTTCTTGGGGATTTGATGCCTTAACAATTTTTAGTGAATACTCATCATTATCTGTTGCGGCTTCTACTGGCTGCTGGGGCTGTTTTGCAGGAGTACTATCCTGATGCTCGTTATTAGTACGACTATTTGAATCGTTATTTTTTGGGTTATCCGTTGGCGTTTGATTATTATTGGGTGTTGGTTGAGCGGGCTTATCGTTGGTTGAATGCTTTTTTAGCTTTGATAGGTCAAGCAGAAGATTAGCTTTTTGATTCATCTCTCCCATTGGCGTATCTAATTGCATATCAACAATGTATTTTCCGCTATTATTCGGCAAAGATACGGTAATATCAGCTTGTTGATCATTTTTTTGAATATTAGCGGGTTTGTCGTTTCCCTCTACCTGAATTTGCTTGAGATAATCAGCTCCGTTATCCATGTGCAGGATTAGCTGTAAGTGGTTATCTTTAACCTGAACTTTTACTTGTTGGGCGAAAAAGTTTTGTGCGACTGAGTCTTGCGTCGGATCGTCAACTTTCTTAAATGCGCCCGTAACTTCGTATTCTCCATCTTGGTACTGTTCATCTGCATGGACAGTTATTGCAGGGATGAGTGGAGTGAGAGCGATGCAGGTTGGACTAGTCAGTAAAGTGATACTGGCGAGCAGCGAAAACCAGGTTGAGCGTGTAAATGAGTGCTTCAAAGTTATTACTCCTCCTTGATTAAGCAAATGATAAAAAATTGAAGGATTAAATTTTGTTTAAAAATAATTTCTCCACCGCCTATTTTAGCAGACTTACCAAACAATTTGGGAATTAAGTTTTATTAAGTGCTTGCGTTTACATTAGAATACTGTAATAATTAAAATGATTTTTGGTTATATTTTTTGGAGGTATTTTTATAATGGTTAATAATTTGAAAAAGAAAATCCTGATGGCAGCGACCGTTTCAGGAGCATTAGCATCTGTTACAATTGCTGGAAATGTTACTGCTTATGCTGATTCAAGTGATCAATCATCTGATAACGTATCGGTTAAAACAAACACTGCTAACGCTGTAACAAATGCTCAGGCTGCAGTTGAAACAGCTAAGACAAACGTAGAAGATGCCCAAACTTCATTAACTCAAG
This sequence comes from Limosilactobacillus albertensis, assembly GCF_014145555.1. Classification (NCBI taxonomy): domain Bacteria; kingdom Bacillati; phylum Bacillota; class Bacilli; order Lactobacillales; family Lactobacillaceae; genus Limosilactobacillus; species Limosilactobacillus albertensis. Next base: position 149,429 of record NZ_JACIVD010000066.1, on the reverse strand, counting down.
CTAAAGGACTTCAAAGTGATGCCCAGCAGAAAGTTCAGCAGGCAACTGATGGGGTAAACAATGCTCAAAATCAAGTAGCTACTGCACAAAAGGCACTTGAAAATGCTAAATCTGCTCAACCGATAGCGCCAACAAATAAGCCGGTAACAGTTGATATGGAATTCGCAAAACCTGATGGCAGCCGTTCTTTAGCACAAAATTTCTTTGCAAATAAGGCTACTGCAGAATTAAAAGATAACCAAAATGCTAATATTACAATCCATATGACAAATGGGACCCAATATGTTAAAGGCCTTTCATACAACGGAGAAGCACTTACGCAAACATCAACGGGTGATTGGACCTTTACAGCACCGCTTGAGAGTGAGTATCAAATTGATATGAACTTAAATACGCCAATTGGAGCGATGAAACAATCAGCTATCCTTAAGGCAGATGTCAAAGGAGCATTACAAGATCAGCTTGCGGCACAAACACAAGTGGCAAATGCTGCTAAGGATGTTGCAGATAAGGAGGCTGCCCTTCAAACAGCACAACAGAATTTGAAGGATCAGGAAACCGCTTTGGTTAATGCAAATGCAGAATTAAAAGACGCAGATGCAAAGGTAGCTAATGCACAGGCACAGTTAGACCAAGCTCAACAAGCATTAGTTGCTGCTAACGAAAAATTAAAAGAAGCCCAAAGCAAGGTTGAAATTCCAGCTAACCATTCTAAAGATACACCTACTGACCAAGGGAAAACTGCAGTAAAGAATAATGGCGATGGTCAAGCTGCCAGTGACACAAACAATGTTAACGATACTAAAGCATCGACAACTGACAACGATGCAAAATCAGAATCAGTTGTTACCAAGCAAGAGAATGCAGCTACTAGTGATAACCAACAACAAAAGGCCCAGACAAAGCCGGTTATGGTTGTTGCAAAAGATGTAGCTACTAATGAAACAGCAGCACAAAAGAATGTTGCTAAGGTAACACCTGGTAACGGCGAGAAAGTTGTTGTTCGTCAGGCTAACACAAATAATAATGTTAAGCTGCCTCAAACTGGTAACCAACATCAAGTTATTGCATTAGCTCTTGGTAGTGCAATGCTTGCATTTGCTGGTGTTATCCTTCGCAAAAAGTTTAATTAATAAAAAAGAAGAATAGCCCTATTTATTGATATAAAAAGCGAATAGCATGGTACAAATATGGCCTCTAAAGCTCGGAATAGCCGAACCTTAGAGGCCTATTTATGATTTCTTTTTACTTTACCTCTTGGATTAAACCATTGAAGAAGTGTTTGAGGGATACCTGCCCGCCTGTCTTGCGTTCTTCTTTGAGAAATTGCATTTCATTATGGATATTCTTATATTCATACAGATTATTGGCATATTCGAGGATAATATCATTTTCTGGATAGTCCATGCACATATGGGCAAGATTACTGAGACCAGTTTTTATATCACGACGAATTCGTTGAAAAATAATTTTCTTTTTACGATCATCACATTGAAATAATTCTTCAAAGTTAACTTCATCAAAGTTAATATCACGTTCAATCATTGTATTAATGAGCCTGTTAATTGCAGTTGCTCCATTTCCGGACGTAATACCGAGGAAACGCAAAATAGATTGCGCGTTTTCTTTTTTCTTATTTTTACCACTAATTGTTACTGTATTATTATTTGTCGCTGCTCCGCTAACAAGGTCTAAAACTTGAAGAAGACGATTGGACATATTAATGTTTTGCGCCGCTAGTTTAATGACCGATTTAACTTCTGCAATGTTTAAAGGCTTTTCAATAAAGAAATCAATGCCATGTTGGTATGCACTTGTTTTTACAGAAGGGAGAATTGCCTGAGCAGTCATAATGAAATGCGGATAATGATGACTATCCTGGATCTTTTGAATAAGCCGCACTCCATCCATTTCCGGCATTGCATAATCAATAAACATAATATCAATTCCCAACCGCATTGCGTCATCATAGGCCTGCTGCGGATTGGAAGTTGTCCCGACTACGGTATTATTAAAGTCGTTTTCAATAATATTGGATAATAAATGAATAATTTTACTGTCATTATCTAAAATATAAAAATTCATGTATTTTCACCGATTTCTTGATGTTATTTGAAGTATTTTGAAACTTAGCTTTATTTTACACTTTGTGAAGATTGGGGACAATAGCAACGTTATTTTACAAATGTGAAGCTGTTTCCGCTTACATCACTGTGAACAAAGGACTTGATGTTAGAAAATATCTAAATTTTTTGGAGATATTTTTTGAAGCTGTTTGAAGTATTTTGAAACTTTTTCCTATTATAGTAATTGTATTAAGACCTTAGGAGGAAATAAAAATGGCTTTTAATTTACGTAATCGTAGTTTCTTAACTCTTGCAGATTTTAACACTCGGGAAATGGAATACATGCTTGACCTTGCAGAAGACCTAAAGAAGGCTAAGTATGCCGGCACAGAAGGAAAGAACCTTGAAGGCAAAAACATTGCTTTGATCTTTGAAAAGAGTTCTACTCGTACCCGTTGTTCTTTTGAAGTTGGCGCAAAAGACGAAGGCGCTCATGTAACTTACCTTGGTCCTTCAGGTTCACATATTGGTCACAAGGAATCAGTTAAAGATACTGCTCGTGTTCTTGGTGGAATGTTTGATGGTATTGAATATCGTGGATTCTCCCAACGTAATGTTGAAATTTTAGCTAAGTACTCTGGTGTTCCCGTATGGAATGGTTTAACTGATGAAGATCACCCAACACAAGTACTTGCTGACTTCTTAACAGCTCATGAAGTTTTGAAGAAGCCATACAAGGATATTAAGTTTGCTTTTGTTGGCGATGGTCAAGATAATGTTTCAAATGCATTGATGCTTGGTGCTGCAGTAATGGGCATGGAATACCATGTTGTTACTCCTAAGGAATTGGAACCAACTAAGGAAACATTGGACAAGGCTAACGCAATTGCTGCCAAGACTGGTGCAAAGATTGTTGTTACTAATGACATCAAGGAAGGTGTCAAAGGAATGGACGTAATCTATGCGGACGTTTGGGTATCAATGGGTGAATCTGACGATATGTGGGAAAAGCGGATTAACCTCCTTAAGCCATACCAAGTAACGATGGATGTTATGAAGGCAACTGAAAATCCTAATGTTCTCTTTGAACACTGTCTTCCTGCATTCCACAACCTTGATACTGAAGTCGGTAAGGAAATCGAGAAGAAGTTTGGTTTAAAGGAAATGGAAGTTACTGATGAAGTCTTTGAAAGTGAACATTCAGTTGTCTTCCGTGAAGCTGAAAACCGGATGCACACTATTAAGGCAGTCATGGTTGCAACTTTAGGTGAAAAGAACTAATTAGGAGGCATTTGCCATGGCTAAAGTAGTCGTTGCTTTAGGGGGAAACGCATTAGGCAAATCACCCGAAGAACAGTTAAAACTTGTAAAAAATACAGCTTCTTCCTTAATTGGTTTAATTGCCGCGGGGAATCAGGTGGTTATTAGTCACGGTAATGGTCCCCAAGTTGGTGCCATCAATTTAGGAATGAATTTTGCTGCCGAAAATGGCAAAACTGCAGCTTTTCCATTTCCAGAATGCGGTGCAATGAGCCAGGGATACATTGGCTACCACTTACAACAAAGCTTGGAAAATGAATTGCACCGTCGTTGGATGAATAAGAGTGTTGCAACAATCGTGACTCAAATTGCTGTTGATCCTAATGATCCAGCTTTTGAGAATCCATCAAAGCCGGTTGGTGATTTTTACACTAAAGAACAAGCTGATGAGATTGCAAAAGAAAAGGGTTATACCTTTAAAGAAGACGCTGGACGTGGGTATCGTCAAGTCGTTCCATCTCCATTGCCGATGAAGATTATGGAGCTTGATAGTATTAAGACCTTGATTGATGCAGATAAGCTTGTTATTGCCGGTGGTGGCGGTGGTGTGCCTGTTATCATTAGTGATAAGGGACTGGAAGGAGTTCCAGCGGTTATCGATAAGGACCGTTCAAGTGCACTTTTAGCTGACAATATTGATGCTGATAAATTAATCATCTTAACTGCGGTTGACCATGTTTATATTAACTATGGAAAGCCGGATGAAAAAGCACTCAAGACATTGAATATTTCGGAAGCTCAGCAATACATGAAAGAAGACCAATTTGCTGCTGGTAGTATGTTGCCTAAGATTGAAGCGTGTCTTTCATTTGTTGAAGGTCATCCAGAACGTGAAGCATTAATTACCTCATTAGATGGTCTTGATGATGCTCTTGCAGGCAAGGTTGGCACAGTTATCCGCGATAATTAACAAAAAGAAAGTGGTTGGGTAAAAATCCTGAATCACTTTCTTTTTTATTCTTTAATTTTCTGTGGAATACGAATATTAATTGCCAGAACTGCAACAATAACTAAAATTGAGCCAAGAATATCTGCTCCAGTCATTTGTAAATGAAAAATCAGAACAGAGCCAATAGTAGCCGATAAAGGCTCAAATGCGTCCATCAAACTAAATGTTGTTGCATCAATATATTTCAATGAATTATTAGCCAGTTGGAAGGGGATAATCGTCCCAATAATCAGAATTCCTAACGTGTATAGCCAAACCGATGGAATGTTGGGAACTTGTGGCTGGTTGGGATGGATAAGTAATAAAATTAGCCCAGCAAATAGTAGTCCCCAGCCAGTAATAATCAGTGAAGGAACCCGCCCTTCTCGAAGCATGTTTTGCGGAATAAGGGTATTGGTTGCGACACCAATTGCAGAAATTATTCCCCATATAAGAACACTAAGCGTCATGGCTAAATGGTTGAATTGCCCATGAGTTGCGATAATAAAAACACCTAAAAAAGCAATAATTGCACTAATTATTTCAATCCGTCGTGGTGGAAGGTGACGAAAGACAGCTTGATAGGCAATGATAAAAAATGGGCCAATAAACTGGAGAATTGTTGCGATTGATGCATTCCCATATTGAACAGCCATAAAATAGGCATATTGAACGGGAACAAGTCCAAAAACGCCATATGCAAAGATAGTCCATGCAGAGTGAAGATCCTTAAAAATTCGGAAGGGATGTTCACCACGAATTTGGCTTAATAAGACTAAAATAATTCCTGCCGATATCATCCGTACCTGTGTTAGCCACATGGATGTAATTGAACTGCTGACATTAAAAAGGGCCTTTGCGAAAAGCCCTGAAATACCCCAAAAAGTACAGGCAGTGATAATCATTGCTGTACCTAAAACTTTTTTATTTGACATACAAATACTCTTTCCAATTAGATTTTCTATTTCATTTTACCATACCAATTCTTTAAGGAGGGAGTCAGACTTTTTTTATTTTGTTGCTCATTTGTTCGTATTTCCCTCTACAATGACAGGGTGTGGAGTGCTGGAATATAAGGCTTTAACAGCTTGAATGTCCCGTGGCTGAATAGGGTAATATGAACCAGCTGGTTGCATTACAGAAGTTTTGTCAGTATGTTGTAGACCAATTGCATGTCCTAGTTCGTGTTCTGCAGTATTGACGATTCGTTCCTGGGAGTACCCAAAAGCAGGATTCAATAGATAATAGGAATTTAGTTCGACCGTAGCATGAAGGTAATATCCGGTTGCAGAGTTCATACTTGTATTAGTAAGCCCAGCTGCTCCATTATTTGGATCATTTACGGCTGAAACAGTAATATTAGCGTTTTTATCGTTAACTACTTTGAAGGTAAAAGCCGCGGTGTTGTTCCATTGGGTAATTGCGGTTTCAGTAGCATTCTTTAATACTGGATTTTTGATGTCGATATAAATAGTCGCAGAGTTCTGCTGCCACCGTGCATCGGTAGGCGTATCTTGTGTGTCTGCTTGCTGATCGGTGCTTTGCATAGTTGGTGTGGCGACTTCTTTGCCGGTTATTCGGTGTAACCATGATTGAGTGAAGACTTGTGCATTATGGATACCAATATTAAATTGTTCTTGAAAAGTAGAATTATTTTGATAAAACCAAATAATACCACCGAAAAATAATAGATAAAATAAAATTAATGAGAAATTAAATCGTTTGATTAGTTACACCTCCTGACAATCAAATTTTAATTAAAAACTACTAAAACGTCCATTATTTAATGTTTTTCTTTATGTGTTGACATTTGTAAACTTAAATGGTAAGCTATAACCATAATATGATTACAAGTGTAAACGAAAGAAGGCGGGAATGTTGAGAATTGCAGTTATTATTGTTGCGCTGCTATTAATTACCTTTATTATTTGGTGGTTCTTTGGAAAACATACAGAAGTTGCCGCAAATTCGTCAATTGTTAATGATGAACAAACGGCGACAATTGTAGTTAACGGTGGGTATTCGCCATCAACGGTGATTTTGAAAAAGGGGATACCAGCACAGGTTAACTTTGATATGCGTGACTCTACTGCTTGTTTATCACATGTAGTTTTTGAACAATTAGGAGTTAATAAGGACTTAACAAAGCAAAAGATTACGACAATTAGTATTCCTACAGATAAGGCACAAACGTTTAATTTTGCTTGTGGGATGGATATGTTTCATGGAAAGGTGATTGTTAAATAATGAGTATTTTTTCAAAAGATCAAACTAAAAAAGTAGTAGTTAATGCTGAAAACCATGGTTATAAGCCGGCAACAGTTACTTTTAAACAAGGTAAGCCAGCGCAATTAAAGTTTATTTCATCGAATAATATGGGCTGTATGAATGAAGTTGTATTTAAGGAGCTTGGCATTGATGAAAAACTAGATGGCAAAAAGGAAGTAACCATTGATATTCCAACAGATAAACCGGCAACTTATTATTATGCTTGTGGAATGGATATGTTTCATGGAAAGGTTGTTGTGAAGTAATGAAGCTTTCAAACATTCAGCGGTTTTGGATTTCATTTATCTTAGCGATTCCAATGCTGATCCAAATGCTTGCAATGCCCTTTCACTGGATGATGCCGGGCTATAATTGGATAGCATTGATTACTACCACCATTATTATGGCGATTTCAGCATTGCCGTATTGGAAGAGTGCAATTGCTGCTTTTAAGAAGCATAGTGCAAATATGAACACCCTAGTAGCAACGGGAACTGCAGTAGCATATTTCTATAGTATCTTTGCAATGATGACTGGAAGGGCAGTTTATTTTGAAAGTGCCGCCTTTGTTACTGTTTTCGTTTTGCTAGGGGATGCAATGGAAGAAAAGATGCATAATAATGCGTCTAGTGCTCTTGGTAAGCTAATGGGACTTCAAGCAAAGGATGCGGAAGTCTTAAGAGACGGGAAATTTGTAAAAGTACCATTAGACCAAGTACAGGTTGGTGACCTTATTCATGTAAAACCAGGCGAAAAAGTACCGGTAGACGGGAAAATATTGGAAGGGATAACTTCATTAGATGAATCGATGGTTACCGGTGAAAGCATACCTGTGATGAAAAAAGCAGGTGATACAGTTATTGGGTCTACGATTAATGGCAACGGAACGATTACTTTTAAGGCGACGAAGGTAGGTGCCGATACTATGTTGGCACAAATTGTCGATTTAGTAAAAAAGGCGCAGACTAGTCATGCACCAATTCAGAATTTGACAGATAAAATTTCAAATATCTTTGTTCCAGTAGTAATGATTATTGCAATTATAACATTTGTGGTCTGGTATTCATTTATCGGTGCCACGTTTGTACAAGCATTGTTATTTGCTGTTTCGGTAATTGTGATTGCTTGTCCCTGTGCCCTTGGTTTAGCAACGCCGACTGCTTTAATGGTTGGAACTGCGAGAAGTGCCAAAATGGGTGTTCTCATCAAAAATGGTGAAGTTTTACAAGCGGTTAGTGATATTGACACTGTTGTATTCGATAAAACCGGAACTATTACGGTTGGAAAGCCAGTGGTGACTGATATTGTTGGTGACCCGACAAGAGTACTGACAATTGCTGCTAGTCTTGAAGAATCATCGGAACACCCCTTAGCTGCTGCAATTCTCCACGAAGCACAAGCTAAAGAAATCTCGCTCGTGAAAGTTGATCAATTTGAAGCAATCGAAGGAAAGGGAGTTCGTGCTAACTATAATAATCAAATTGCGTTCGTCGGTAGCAACCGTTTATTAGTTGATGTAAATATTTCCCAGGAAATGATTACCCGTGCAAAGCAATTGCAAAAAGAAGCCAAGACGGTTGTGTACGTTGGACTAGATAAAAAAATTATTGGCCTAGTTGCAATCCAAGATGTACCTAAGCCAAGCTCAAAAGAAGCGATTGCTGAATTGAAAAGACGCGGGCTTATGACAGTAATGTTAACAGGGGACAACGAACGAGTAGCTCACGCGATTGCTGCTGAGGTAGGAATTGATAAAGTGATCGCAGAGGTGATGCCAAATGATAAGGCACAGCAAATTAAGAAGCTTCAGGATAAAGGTCGGAAAGTTGCCTTTGTTGGTGATGGCATTAATGATGCCCCTGCACTATCGACGGCGGATGTTGGGATAGCAATGGGATCAGGAACAGATATTGCAATTGATTCTGGCGGAATTGTCTTGGTTCAAAATGATTTACGCGGTGTTGTCCGCGCACTAGATATTTCCCAAAAGATCTTTAACCGAATTAAATTAAATCTTTTCTGGGCGTTAATCTATAATGTTGTTGGAATACCGATTGCTGCTGGGTTATTCGCTTTTGTTGGCTTTACCCTTAGTCCTGAACTTGCGGGACTTGCAATGGCATTTAGTTCTGTTTCCGTTGTCAGTTCATCTTTATTACTGAATAAAGCAAGGATTGCAGGAGGAGACACTGTTCAAGAGCCAATCAAGTAATATGGAATTAGGAAGAATTAATTTTTAAACACTTTTTGTTATAAAATGCACAAAGTAACGAGCTTTTGCGGTAAAATGTTATCGAAGTGATATTGAGGAGTGTTTAAAATGTCAACAGCATTTTTAGTTCGCGTTCAATTAAGCTCGGGAGTAGAACATCATTATTTATTAGCAAATGATGTTGAGCCGGGATTGATGCATCGTTACCAGACTCGTGAAGATTGGCAAGAAGTAATTATTGATGCATTAATTAATGTTCCGCTTGCTCCTTATTTACCAAGTAAGAAAATAACTCCGCCGATTGGGACAGCAAAAGTTATGGGTGTAGAAGCAGTCGACTTAGCAAATGTTGATAATAAAGTTCAAAGGACGCGAAGCCAATTTATAATGGCGGCAATATGGAAAAAGCAATCTGCCTTAGCAAATTATAATTTTTTGCATCATGACTATGATAAGTGGACTCAGCGCCAGATTCAGGCGGATGTCGATTATTGGTGTAATTCAAAGCATCATTTGTTTGTTAATTTAGTTACAAAATGGCGATGCTACCGTCAACGGCAACGTTTACAAGCAGAACTCAGAAAATAATAAAAAATGGTTGACTATTAGGTGACTTACATGTATAGTATATATCGTTGTAAGTTTATCTTATTGGGCATTCGCCAAACTGGTAAGGCAGTGGACTCTGAATCCATAATTTACTGGTTCGAGACCAGTATGCCCAATTATAACAATAGGTCTGTTAGGTTTATCTAGCAGGCTTTTTATTTATGTCTTTTTATTAGTTATTTGTTATAATTACAGTCAAGTGAGGGGAAGAATATGGCTAGTAATTCTGATTCTATTTACTATGTTTTAACAAAACTAAAAAATCATCCAGAATTAATTAGGAATATTAAAGCACGGTATACTAATACGATTATGATTTTATTTGATGATTCGCTAAAGATAGCTGATGCATCATTTTACTTTCCAGTTAATCGTTTTATGGTTAACCGTTTATCTAATGATTTTGTGGCTAAGAATGGCGAATTACTTGATAAATATTTTGCAATGACTAACGGAACAAAGACAAATTATCATGATGTATGGGTAACGACCTGTCATATACCAGAGAAAAAAGTATATTTGTTAGAACTATCATTTGAATAACATAAGTTTGAGCTGCGACATAAGAAGTCACAGCTTTATTTATATTAAGGGAGATTTGCAATGCTTGTTTCCACGATTGTTTTATTACTTGCATCAGTATTTAGCAGCATTATTGCTGGCTTTATTCCGCGTTTCTCAATTAATTATATAAGCATTCTTGTTGGGATTATCTTGGGCTTAATTATTCCGCTGAACGAGCTTGTTGCACCATTCAAGTCTGAGGCTTTTATGTATATTGTCGCCCCATTAATTTATTTTGAAGGTCAAACAACGAGAATGAATTTAGTCGGTAAAAAGTTTTGGCAAATTATTCAAACAGCAATTGTTTTGGTGCTTGTTGCCACTATCTTCACGGGCTTTGCAGTATCATTGTTAGGGGTACAATTGGCTCTTGCCTTTTTAATGGGGGCATTAAGTACACCGACAGATGCAACGGCGACCGAATCTGTTTCAGTAGGATTAATTGTTCCAGAAGAACAAGAGAGTATCTTAAAAGTTGAGTCGCTATTTAATGATGCTTCAGGAATTATCCTAGTCAGTGCGATGGCATTATGGGTAAAAAACGGTCACTTTAATTATCAGCAAACTCTTTTAGACTTCTTGCGTTCTGCTGGTGGCGGCATGTTGATCGGAACAATGGCAGCACTTTTAATGATTAGCTTTCGACAATTATTGACACGTTCTAATCGTTTTGCTTATAATGCGCAAAATATGTTATTTTTAATTACTCCATTTATAGTGTATTTTATTGCGGAAGAAGCTAAAGTTTCAGGAATTATTGCAGTTGTTTGTGCAGGCTTAATGCAAAATAGCGAGGGAATGCGGAGTAGATTTGTGTTGCCACGCCAGTATCACAATGGAATCACCTTAATGAACTTATTTCGTGAGATTTTGAATAACATGGTCTTTATTATTTTAGGATTATTAGTCGTTCGAATTATTAGGGCTGATTTAGTTGTCGGCAACACTAATATTGAATGGATAAGTATCGGGATAGTATTGTATGTGGTAAATCTTATTATTCGCTATTGCTATGGCTTGATCGTAAGAATGACTAACCGAGGAAGCATTATTTTTGCTCTAGGTGGTGTTCATGGGGCAGTAACGCTTGCACTAGTCTATATGATTATTGACAGTGTTTCTTCTTCGCAGTTTGGTATTATAATTCTTGCTGAAATGCTGATGATTGTGTTAAGTATGGTCGTACCGTCAATTGCTTTTCGTTTTTTGCTGCCACATAATTTATCAGTTAAAGAAAGTATTCGGCAAACAAATCGGTTACGGGACGAAATGGTTGAAGAGGGAATAAATGCTGTTAAAAAAATCTATCTTCCTGAGAATGTTCGCCAAAGTGTTTTATACGATTTACAAGATCAAAAGAATGCTAATTCATTTAGTGATTTTTGGCGTCAGTGGATTCAGGCTAGTTGGCGGACAGAATTTAGCGACCAGGAGCGCGAATTAGAGCAACGGGCACTTCTGTGGGCTTTCCGTGCAGAGCGCCAGTATCTTGATATGGTTTCACAACGGGAAAATATGCAGGAGTATGTTTACGAGCTGTTTAATGATGTGTTGCTAGCAGAATCGATTCTGCTTGATCAGGATAAGTTTTATTGAAATAATGATTGACGAATATGGGGGGATAACGTATAATCATACTTGTACGTTATTGCCCGCTGGTCAAATTGGTTAAGACGTCGCCCTCTCAAGGCGGAGTTACGGGTTCGATCCCCGTGCGGGTGATTTTTTTATTTTAAACTAATTTAATATAGCGTCGAAATCATTGATAAATCAGCATTCTTGATTTTAGGTTTACACTATAAAACGTTATTTTTAATCAATTCTGCGGAAAAATTGCGGAAAAATAATTCAACTTGTCAGCATGGTGGACTACTAATCTAGTAGTCTTTTTATTTTTGCTGTCAGAATTTTTTAAGATTAAACATCCCCAACAATATTTTTTGTCTAAAACGGGGATGATTTAATTATTCTAGTTAATGTAATTGCTTATATATCAACAACCAATTAAAATAGCCCCCCTACCTAAAAAGTTTCAAAACAGCCCTCGCAAATAAAAATACGGTAATGTGTGCCGCTCTCTTCTCAACAATGCAGGGCGGGGGATGTTATAATAAATTTGCTATTTTTTATATTGAAGGGGCGCTCTCACAGTAGAGCGTCTTTTTAGTGCAATTTAAGCAGTTTTTACAGCGTAAATAAAAAGACAACTAACATATTTCGTTAGCTGTCCTTAGTCGCTCAATTCTTCTTGCCGTTGTTTAATACAGCCTAGTAGCATATCAATGTCTTCTTGCGTTGCACTCTTTAAGATAAAGTTCTTAGCAACTGAACGGCGGTTAATATACTGTACTTGTGCTTTATTCTTACTACGGTATCTGTTGATTGCTTTGTGCTGTGACTCTGTAAGTGCCATATTATTTCCTCTCAATCTTAAATTCAAATAGCTTCTTGCGTTTATCTTTTGGTGTGTGAAGCCACGTCTTGAACTTCCTAACGTCTTGTTTCCACATTGCTAGCGTTTCACGTGGAGAATAGACATCTAGGGAAATAGTAACGTGTTTATTCTTTGATTGGTATTTAAGGCGCTTCATATTTCATCCCTCGCTTTTAAATGCTATAATATACATATGAAAAGCCCCTAAGAGTTGAGCTACCAACTTGCAACTCTTAGGGCGGTGATTAATCACCATTTGATTTCAAGTGTAAAGTCCAGTGATATAAAGATTTTGAGCTTTAATCTAATCTTTATTTTGCTGGGCTTTTTCTTTACTTTCAAAAGCAATGTAACCACCCCCTTTCCTTAGGGGCTAACTATATTATATACATATGTAATAGAGGAAGCAAGAAGAATTTAGACATTTTTATGCAAGCATTAGCAAGCGATGCCATGCCATCATTTGCCATCAAAAAATGTTAGCATTTGCTATCATTTTGCCTTGTTAAAATACTACCATTTACAACCATCAAGAGTTGATAACAGAGGACTTTTAATCCTGCTATATTACCTAAAAACAGGGTGCAACCTTTTAGTAGTTTTGTGTGCACACTTTTTTATTTTGTACGCATACTTTTTAATGAGGGTGCGCACCAAATTATACTCAAGATAATATGCTAAAATACCTATGGGGCGTGAAAAGTAAAGTTGTTAATTTTTCGACAATATCAAGGGTAGCTTATGATGGCTACTCTTTTTTTATGCTACCATTTGCAACCATCCATTAAATGCAATCTCAAATGATTTAGCTATTTTGATATTGATGTTTTATCCTACCATTTCCTACCATCGTGCCATCATTTGCCATCATTTTTAATCTGAGCATTAAAAAAAAGCGCCTTTTTAGTATGGCATTTTATATACATACCTTTCTTGCTTTACGTGCATTCGATAAGGTACGATATTAAATAATTGAGTGGTGCAAAATAAAAGGGCGGTCTAGTTATCTAGGTCGTCCTTTAGTTAGTTAACTTGGCTTTTTGCTCTTGTGCTAATTGAATTAAATTATCTAAGTCTTTTAAGCTGGCGTAATGTTTAATAAAGGTTCTAGCATTTGACCGATATTGATAAAGTCTATTCTTTTCTGGGTGTCGTTTGGCGTATCGTCTTGTAGCTCGCATTTGTGCTTGTGTAACCATGAAAAACATCCCCTTAAATTGCATATAGTGTAATATAGTGTCTTATAGCGTAAAGTTATATCTTGTATAGTTATATGCACATGTTATAATTGTTTATGTAAAAAGGCGCTAGGTTGTGCTAGAACCTAACGCCCGACGTTTTCTTGCTAGACAGGTTTACTTCAAAGCATTAGTAGTTAGTAGCTATTAATGCTTTTTTAGTAGGCTGATTGCAATAACAACTACAAATACAAGCATTTTATAGCTTGTAAATGTTAATGTTATGCTCACCGCCAGAACCTCCCTAGCAGTCAAGAAACAAACACATAACCAACACTTCCGTTTCTTGCTGTGCTTGTAAAAGGCTGGTTGGTGTCTAGCTTCTTTTCCGCCTTGATAAGTGCTAGGTTAATTACTCCTATTACTTATCATGCTCATATTATATAACTATCATATGTATTTATACAATTCGGTGTTGAGTTGCATATAGTGTAATATAGTGTGCTATAGCGTAAACTTATACCTTGTATAGTTATATGCACATGTTATAATTGTTTATGTAAAAAGGCGCTAGGTTGTGCTAGAACCTAACGCCCGACAGTCTACTTGTATGTTTGGAGCGCCTTATTTAAGGCGTTTTTTTATTGCCATTATTGCAGTAATAATAACGGCAACAACACCACCAAAGACCTTAGCGCTAGTAATTGTTAGCGTGATAGTCAAAAGGCGTCCTCCTAAACAAGTAGAGACAAACCAAAGACACGATAACCGCCTCCTTGTCTACTTTGAATTAGGTGTAGAAAGCTGGGTATCTGCCTTGCTTGTAGACTGTCTAGGTAAATTTAAGGGTAGCTACTCCCTCTCATTTACCATGCTTATATTATATATAACTATCATAAGCATATTCAATAACAGGTGAGCTTCTAATATTGAATGCTAACTGATAGAATAAATCCATGCCCTTTTTAGGGTAAATAAAATCATGTGATATAATGAATATGTTTTAAATAGATATCTGAGGAGACGTTCTCGTAGTGAGGGCGTCTTTTTTTATGCTTTTTTAACGCAATTGCACGCAATTTAACGCTTTTCATTATATTTACCTGCTGAGGCGAGGTTTAACTTAGCATAATGGATTCTAGCATTAAGGTAACTCGTCTTATTTTCTCTATACGCTTCAACTGATAAGCATTTTGAGAAGATTAAACCTTGAAAGGATAAATATACTAGGCAAGACTTTCATTTTATTTTTTGTACATCATGACCGTTGATACTGAGAAATAAACGAGTGTTTAAGATAAGCCAGTATAAAAATATATTTCGTGGCTGAATTTTCGGCTGGCAATTATTCCATATCCTCTATTTTTCGTTTTAAAGCCATCTGAGCTATTTTAAACTCAAAAGGATAAATTATACTTATTGCTACTTATTCGTTTTAAAATAGCCCTAATTTTTGAAATAAACGTGTGTTCCGTCTTAGCTTGATAGATAGCAATTAAAAACAAGTGCCTTTTCCGACGAAAATTACTTTTAAAATTAATCAAAATACATAAATAGCAACTAAAATCAGCTTTATATTTCTGTCGCTTGCTTTTCCGTGCAATTGATAATGAAAAATTACAGTTGAGCTATTGATATATCAGTATTTGGGCTAGTAAAGCATTGCACGCTTTTTGCTTCCTTTTCCTCCGAGCAAATGACAACATCCCCTCTATATCGCTGTATTAACGGCAAAGAGGGGATGTTATTTTTCGTAGGTCATATTTTTTAAGGAGGCCGATAAGGCTAAAAATGCTTATTAATTAATGCCATTCGTTATGGTCTAGGCTCTTTACTTTATCCAATAGACTTTGAGCGTTTTCTTTCTGCTCCTGTGTTGCAGTAGGGTCATTTAGTATTGTAGTAGCTGTCACTCTTACAGCGTAACAGTCCATGAGTACTTGGTTACCTTGTACCTTGAAATGTTTATCTGGAATGTGAGCCACAAGAGGATTTTCAGCCTTAAAGCGTTCAATTGGATTGTTCCCAGCTACTTCTATTAACCCCTTGTCAATTGCTTGTTGAGTAGGATTGCCCAGCTCATCAATCATCCCCTCATCAACTAGCATTTTATAGAGTTTGTCCTTGTTAGGATGCAAGCCAATAGAAAGAAAATGACTGTAGGCTTGCTCAACTAACGGTGGGTATTTGATGTTAAAATTCATTGTTTATTTGTCCTCTCTTTTTAAGGGTGTCTAATCTGTCCAAACTGCTTCAAATATTTATTGGCTAATTTATCTTTTGCTTCGCTTTCCTCACCATTGCTACTTAGGTAATCGTTTCTGATAGCTTCTAATTGCTTATGAAGCGAACTAGAAAGTTTCTTCGCTTTTATTAGCTTTCGATTGTATTTAATTATTAATTGCCTGTTTTGTTTGAGTAGGGTAGGCGTTTGATGTTTGAAGATACCTAGACCATCAACAAAATACAAGTGGGTAAATGGTATTTTGATTAAGCTATCGTTTAATTGCTTCTCGTTGGCTTGTATTAGGTTGTCTAATCGTTTAATATCACTCATCAATTTAATATAGGTCTCATATCCAGTACTAAAATCAGAAAGGCTTCTCTCAAATTCTGTTAGGTTCATGAATGTATCACCTCTGTGTCTTAGTCATCACTGGAGGATTGTTCCAATGTTTGCTTGGTGTACTCGGGTAGGTGCTGTATTAATAGCTTGGCTAATGATTGTTCATTTTGATATTGTGGCATTTGATTAGCAACGTTCATAATGTTATCAATTCCTAATTGGATGTCCTCAATTTCATAGCCGTTATGGATTAACATATCAAAAACATCAGCAAGCCTTTTATTGTCTTTGGGGATGTCAGTAGGTGATATACCGTTTAAGTAGTTGAATAGACTGTTAATACTGTCTTGATTGTCGTTAATGTCTGGTTGACTATTAACCACACCATTATCTCCGCTATCTCGTCCACTTTCCTTAGTAGCATTATTCTCTATAGAGGAAGTAGCAACGTGGGCGGTTAAAGAAGCATCTTCCCCCATACCCCCATTAGAAGAACTATTTATATACTTGTAGTTATTTTCTTTGTTGATCTTTTCTTTGCTGTTCTGAGCTGTACTGTACTGTTCTAGTCTACTCTTATCTATACTATTCTTATCTATACTAGGTGACCCTTTAGTAATCTTTTTGTTTACGTTAGGTTTACCGTTCGTTACCTTTTGGGTTACCACACCTTTCAAACGCTGTTGTTGCAAGGCTTTAAGATTTATCTGTCTGTTGCGATTTTTTCTCTCTACCCAATCATCTAATGGCAAGGCAATATTTCTATCTTCTGCGTTTATTGTGTATTTAAAATCAATTCTGATAAATACCTTACTGGATAAATCGAGAAAAGAAGTTCTAGAATAGTGATTTAATAATTGAGTATTTAACCAGTCAACAATCAAGTAAACTCCCTCAACATTAACAATAAGCCCCGCCTGTTCCAATTCGCTATAGTTTTCAGCGGTTGCTTTATCCATCAAATTAATTAAAGAAACATCAGAACAAAAGCCATCATCATCAGCATATAGCACTAAATCATCGTAAAGAATTTTACTTACAGGCGATAAAGTCAAAAAGCGTCCGTCTTGGTGTATTGACTTACTAATCATTCTTCTTTGTGCCATTACTTTAATCCTCCTCTTGGTAAACATTAGTTACACGGATAGCCTTAAAAGGAATTAGCAAGTCATCATCTTTACTTAGATAATAAGGGGTACTATCACGCCAATATATCCGCTTGCTAATTTCATTCCCTGTCGCAAAGTCATTTAATATCAAATTTCCATCTTGATTAGTTGCTTGAAGCAATTTCATTACTCATCCCTCCATATTCTTATAGCTTAATTGACCATCAACAAATAGCTTTGTTAAGGCAATAAGGCGTTTAAGCATTTCGACATCGTTATTTGTTACCTGTTCAATGCGTTCAACAATTTTTTGGCGTTCTCGCTCTTCTCGCTTGTTGTGCGCTAAGTAATTTGGATTGTTAAGCGACTTCATAATGAAATAAAGGCGAGTGGTGTTTTTATCATCGTTGTTCGTTAGCAAGGACAACTTAGAATATAGGTCACCATTGAAGCCGTCTAAGTAAACTAAGAAGGTGTGAACTTGCTTAATATCATTCCCAACGAACTTACTAATACGGGTGGCGAGTTCCGTTGGTTCTTTGCTGTTCTCGGTGTCTTTAAGATATGAATACCACGAGAGCAGGGCGAGGTAAGTAGTTTTCATGTCCCAACGTTCACGGTGTCCGTCTGGGGCGGTAAGGGTCACTAATTGCATGACTGTTCACCGTCCTTTTCAATAACGCTTGCTGAATCAATAATCTTTTTAAGTTGGTCAGCAACTACATTAAAACGGGTATCGGTAATTGCCTTAGCATGACTTACTAATTCAGTAGACAGCTTGCCCTTAATAACGGCTAGTACCTTATTGCCCTTGTGATCGTCTGCTAAAATAAACTTGTAATTATCATTCTTCATGATTGATTATTCCTCCATTTGTTGGGGATGTTCCCCGTCTTAAATACTGAAATATGTTAGAATAAGCAAGCAACGGGAAGCCGTTGTTCTTATTCTTTTGTTGCTGTTAAATGCTAACGGTTTTGGTCGATTGATAGCATTTGACGGCTTTTTTATTTTGCTGAAACATTATTCTTCACTTTCTAATTCTGCGTTACTGATTGCCTGCGCTCGCTTACTCATCATTGTTATTTGTGAGGTGAGGGGAGCTAAGGCTTGTTGGCGCTCATCATTATTGGTAATGATGTAATAGCCGTTTGGGCGGTTATACTGCGCTCCAATTGGTACATGGTGAAGCACGATTAAGCGATAGATAATTCCACGCACTTCACGCTCTTTTAACCCCGACAGCTTAACTAATTCTTTAAGCGGTTTAGGTTGCGCAATCCCTTTAGGTAATAGCTGTAAAATCTTCTTTTCCTCTTTGTCTAGTTGTTTCATCGGCTTCATTCCTTTACTTGATTAACTGAGCGATTAAATTCATTGCTACGAGTACAACGGGCAAGGTAGCAAGGTAAGCCCATAGCCGTTCACTTGGCGCTGTGTCCCAGTAGCTTAATATGTGTTTATCAATCGTTGCTAATAACTTCATGATGTTTAATTCCTCCAATATCCACGCTGGCAAGCTGATATTATTTATTTTTCGTGTTGTTGCATAAACTCATCTAGGGCTTTACGTCTGAATCGACTAACGCCCTCAATCTTAATTGTGGGGATGTCATACTTTTTAAGCCAAGCATTGAAGACACCCCGTGACACGCCACAATAGGCGCTGGCTTCTCCCTTATTCAGATAAGGCGGGAAGCTGTTTTTGTTTTGCACATCTTTAATAGCTTCATTGAGTGCATCCCCAATCATTGCTTTAGTCGCTTCCTGTAAATCATTTGGCAACTGCACTTGTAAACTTTCCATCTTCTCAACTCCAATCATTAAGCCAATAGCAAAACGCCTTTTACCTCGTCCCACGTCTTGTTGAGACCCACAAGGCCGATTGCGATATTTTCTAATTGCTTATATCGTTCTTGTTCTTTGAGTGTTAGACCATCTAACGCAACTTTGACGTGTCTTTGTTTCTTGATTTGCTGTGCTGTTAGACCAGTAGCACGCTTCAATAAAAGCTGTGTCATATTGCGATAACTCCATTGAGTAACGTGTGGCCAATCCTTTACGGCGTCCATTAATGATTTTCGCTGTGGCTTTTCAATAGCTCGGTTAATCTGTCGTTGATTAAGCTCTTTTCTCATACGGTAGAACTCACGGACTAGATTTTTCTTAAACTGATTGACCTCTGGTGTGTTATCCAAGTAGGTAATTAGTAAAGTAGCTTGTTGCTCGTTAAGGTGGTAGGTCTTTTTAGGTCGTCCACCTTTCGAGCCTTTAAGAGGTTTAGTCATTTCAAATGACAAAACCCCAAACTCTTCTAAGTCCTCTTTGTGGTTATAGATAATCACTTTTACAGAATGAAGATTATTATTACTACATTCAGCAATGATTTTATCTGTGGTATATGGTTCTTCATTTAGACCGTGCATGAAAACTAAATTATTCATGTAATTCATCCCCTTACTTGTCTTGTGTTGCTACTACACGATGGTCAGCCATGAACTTATCAATATCAGACTTAGCAATACGCTTTGATTTGCCTACTTGAATAGTGGGTAAGCCTTGCTTGATATACTTTTGCAACGATACAGGGGAATTAAATCCCATGTACTTCATAGCTTCCTGATAGCTAAAATATTCAGTCATTTAATCACTTCCCAAAAATACATTTTGTCTTTTTTGACACATTTATCTTAAATAATACATTTTGTATTGTCAATACATAATGTATTATTATTTTTTGTTTTGTGTTATTCTGTAATTGATGTGAGGTATAAAAACATGAACAGAATTAGAAAATGCAGACAAAATAAAAAGCTAACTCTCAAACAATTAAGCGAAGAGTTAGCAAAGCAAGATTTTAAAATATCTGCTGACGCTTTAGGCAAGTACGAAAGAGGTGAGCGTGAACCAAAGCTTGAAACTTGGATAAAATTAGCTGATTTCTTTGGTGTGTCTGTTAGTTATTTGCAAGGGATGGAGCAAAAAGACCTTGAAGGACTACTTAAAAGGTTTTCAAATGATGTGATTATACTTGCTGAATTTATTGGTGAAAATAAAAGTAAATCATTAAGTGCAAAAAAAATAGTTGATATTAGTTTGAACTCGAAAATGTTTTTTTATTCATATGACGAAACTGATATAAAAAAAATAGTAAATATTATATCAACTATTCAGAATGATAATTACCTTATTAAAAAAAATAGTGAAAGTAATTTAAATAATAAAGAATTTGCAAAAGAAAATTTGAAAAGTGGTCTAGATTACTGCGAGAAGAAAACGCTTAATTATTATGAGCACGCTCTTTCATATCTAAGTAGGGATAGTTCTTTACCTAAAAGTTTTATTTCAACTTATCAAGATATGGCTAAAATGCACTCTATTCATCAAAAAGGCGAAGAAGACTTGTATTTACTTAATGTAGCAATGGATCAACTTCATACAAATATAAATGAAATGCGACAAATTTTGTTAATGAACAAAAAAACAGATTCAAAAGTCGCAAATACTATCTTAGAAACATATTCAGAAGCTATTCGTGAATTTATAAAACTTTCACACAAAATCAAAAATAACTCACATTAAAAGCTACTAGGAGAGACACTATGAAAAACTTTATTATTACCGCATTCGATACTATCTCAAACATCGTTATAGAATTTTTATGTAACGTACTTCCTTAGTTAGATAGCTGATTACGTCCGTCCAAAATTGGATTCACCTTCTTACCAGTTTTTTAGGTACCAGAGTTAAAAATTAACGAGCTTAAAATTGCGCCCGTTAAAAAATGCTACATCTCCCTAAAGTTGGGTATATCTCAACTAGTCCAAAACTGGATTTGTTAATAAAGAGCTTATTTATCTGAGTTTTTCTGAGGTAGTTTCATTGTTCTATGTAGTATTTTGTAGTAATTAATCTGCTGGTTTTCTGCACATTTTACGTTGAAACTCTTGCTGTGCTTGGCTTCTTTCTGCTGATAGATAGCTGGATATAGCTAATATATAGCCGTTTAATGTTAGGCTTTGTTAGGTTCTATCCTGCGAAACCAATATATACACTAATAGCGCCACTGCTATATTTCCCCAGTTTTGGGGACATCTGCTAAGAATTAAGCCAATGTTCAATCTGCTGAAAATTCAGCTGATTACATCCGTCCAAAATCGGACACATCTTACTCACCTCAATTTTGGGGTAAGTACATCTGCGCATAATTGCGCGCATCTTTACTCGGCTCAAAATTGAGCCCAGCAAAATTGCGGAGTGAATATCACTCAGCCGAAAAATCGGCTGATTACATCTGCACAAAATTGTGCATATCTTACTCACCTAAATTTTGGGGCGAGTACCTCAATCCAATTTTGGATTCTCCTTCATATCGTTGATGTAACAGCGATATGAGCCTCGACGCAAAATTGCGTTCACCCTATCCATCCCTTTTTGGTGGCCGAAAATACGGCTACGAAACTCAAATACATACCTCCAATATTCCATGCTGGCAAGCTGTGCGAAATGAGGTAATTTTATGAGTTATGCAAAGAAAGCAAAAAAGGGATATTACGGAATAGCAGAGTTTAAAGACAAGGACGGAAAACGTCATCAAAAATCAGCAGGCTTTTTCAAGCTGAAACGTGAAGCATTACAAGCAGGGGATGAGTTAGAACGTGAATTAAACAAGGTTAACTTAGATTTAAGAGATGTAACCTTATTTGATTACTTTAAGCGGTGGTTTGACCTATATAAGAGTAGCAAAGCTCAAAGCGCAAGCGCTCAAAACCAATACCGCATAATGAAAAAGTTTATTAACGAGTATTTCGCTGATACGAAACTACGAGAAATTAAGCGCTCAGACTATCAAGAGTTTATTAATTGGTACGGTAGCAATCACGCTTATAAATCAGTTAGTAAGTTAAATGGTGCTATTAGGTCATGCGTTGGCTATGCAATTGATGATGATATTATCAATAAGGACTTTACGCATAATGTTAATATCACGTATAATAAAGCTTTGGAGAGAAAAGTTGATTACCTAACAACTAGTGAGCTTCAAACGCTAAAAAAGAATGTAGTATCTAAGCTAGAAAGGTATAATACAAGCCGTTATATGATTCTTACGGCAATTTATACTGGAATGCGTAAGAGTGAAATACAGGCGCTTACGTGGAATGATATTGACTTTCTACATTCGACAATTAGCATTTCTAAGTCGTGGGATGAAAAAGAAAAAGCTTTTAAATCCACTAAAACAGAATCAAGCAAGCGAGTTGTGAAGGTAAATCGACAATTGCTCAAAAGATTAGAAGACTTAAAAGCTAATAATAGTATTATGGTCTTTCAAAACGTGTTAGGGACAATCCCTACAAGTAACGCATTGAATAAGTGTTTACACTCTATTATGAATGATAGTAACATCAATAAGCAAGGTTTTCACTTTCATTCGTTACGCCACGTTCATGTAGCCTTTTTGCTGAGTAAAGGCGTTGATATATACGCTATTAGT
The DNA here is from genome assembly GCF_014145555.1 of Limosilactobacillus albertensis. Lineage (NCBI taxonomy): Bacteria > Bacillati > Bacillota > Bacilli > Lactobacillales > Lactobacillaceae > Limosilactobacillus > Limosilactobacillus albertensis. The sequence goes on along the minus strand of NZ_JACIVD010000066.1, from coordinate 126,681 downwards.
AAACGGCTAGGACATTCAAATATTACCGTAACCTTAAATACTTATTCTTATTTGATTGATGAGTACAAGGCTAAAAATGACACCTTAATCATTGATAAATTGGCAGAATTATAAGAGTTGCGGAAAAATGGCGGAAAAACAGAGTGCAGACGCTGATACATCAAGGGGTTAGTATCCTCGTGCGGGTGATTACACTTGTGTCTGTTACTCAGGAATATTGGGTAGCAGATTTTTTTATTTGTATTACAAATTTAGGAAAAGCGTTAAGAAAAGATTTAATTAATGCTATGATGGATTTGAGTAAAATAGAAAAGAATAGGACGGATTTGGTGAATTAATTATGCGAGTAATGAATTTAATGATAGTATTAGCAATTATTGCGATTGTTATTTTAGCTGCTCAATATATTTCACAGCTACGAAAGAACCGTAGCGGCAATAACTTTGTTAGTGGGGGACGGGTCTTTTTAAATTGGACATTAGTGGCCGTTTTAGTGATTTGTGTTGGTGGGATTGCTTTTGGAAGCATCCATCATTCACATCGTCAGGAAGCAAAGCCGGCTCAGACTGACAAGACTGAAAACGTTGAATATGCCGCCTCAAATAATGATAGCTTAGGAGAGGTTTCGGTTCAGTTTGATCGTAAGGTATCTTTGAATGATAATGGTGAAGCAAAGGTTAAGTTTAAGGTCTCTCCACAAACAACTTTAACGATTCGTGGTCATAAGAGCAAAGAAATTGTTAAAACCTTTAAGGCAAGTAAAGGACAATCGCTTGTTAATCATAGTTACACATTTGATGTAGCAGGAACCTACGATATTATTGCAGAGCGTGGTAACCAAAAAGTAACCAAAAAGCTAAAAGTTAAAGGGAACGATAATTTAGGAAGTTCATCTTCTGCTAGTGCTAGTTCAACTAGCGACAGCTCTTCCTCAGTTGTTTCCTCTTCAAGTAGTTCTGCATCATCATCACACGCTAGTTCTTCGACTGCTTCTACTCAGAATAGTAATAATAACACTTCTAATAATTCTACGACTGCTACATCGAACAACAGTGGCGCATCACGGGGCAGCTATAGTAGGAGTCGTACTCCACAATATAGTGGAAATACTAATGCTACAAGTCATGAAGCTGCCCCTGCTGCTTCGCAAAGTCGAGAAGAAACAAATACTAATACTTATAAGCAAGAAAATACTGATGCACCTCAATATTAATAGTGAACATTTAAATATCTTGTGATAAAAAACTATCACCTTAAAAGAACAAAAGATAATTTTTTCATATGAAAAATTATTCTTTTGTTCTTTTTTATTATATTTAAAATGTCCTTAGATGCCTATATATCAATGAAAATGATATGAAATAAAAAATGAATACAGCAGGAAAATATTTATCAGTGTTGAAATAAGAAATGATTATATTATACTCAATGATGAAATAATGTTTATCGAACTATAAAAGCATCTAAGGGGGATAAGAAAATGCTTGAGACAGAGGATATGAAAAAAGATAAGGTAATTGGCGTCAAACTTACTTCAACTGAAACTATCGGGAGACAAATTAAGTTGAGAGATGCATCTGCTTCAAGTGTTGCTTTACTTAGCGATTCACAATTACTAGAAAACGAATTAAAATCGGTCCCTAACTTTGCAGCACAACAGCAGGAGTTAAGTGGCAAGGAACCGGTAATAAAAAATAATCCTGAATTAGGGGAATACCAATTAAATGATGATTTAGATGGGTTACAACATGGAACGTATCTACAAGCAACAAATAGCGAAAGTCATACGAAAGACCGTTCACTAGTCAGCCGAAATGAATTAAAAAAGACTGCTGCTTTGGTTAATTATCGTTCAGCGAGTGATTTTAGCGGTTATGGTCATTTGAAAAACGCCACGGAAACTGCTAAATCAGTTGAAGTAGTATATACTTTACCGTCTTTTGAAAGCAATGCAGGGGCAACTCAAATTGTTATTGATGGTTCACGAGTTAATGAATTCGATGGCTTAGAATATAAAGATGAAAAAGGTAATGTAATTCCCGGATTTGATATTACATATAGTTATCAGGGGCATGAAGGTGAGTATTCTACAATTGATACCTTAAAGCAACGTGATGATTTTAGTTGGGAAAAGGTTACTGCGGTGATGGTGTTCGGTTCGCTATTACCAAATAGTTCATACCGAGTTGAATTTCCATTTAAGATTATCAATATTGAAAATCTTAATAGTCAAGAAACCTTTAACCTAAATGAGTACGCTTTTTATGATTTAACGGTTAATAAGCACACAACCTCTAAACTGAATTTCCGTCTGAGTACGCCAATTTTTGCATATGATGACTATAAAAATGTTCATTTTATGGCCCTTGATCGAACTGAAGATAATGGGTATCAAGTGTTTGACCAAGATATTCAAGAAATAATGCCAACACTTGGCGAAGTTCCTTACGCGATTAGTAATTTTAATGATGAGGTCACAATTGATGATGATTCTGAGGATGTTTTGTGGCAGGGGGGCCAATACTTCTTTACTTTAGATTCTATTCAAAGTGCTATTCAAGAAAAGGGATATTCCGTTGATGTTGATGAAACAGGTCGAAAATTGATGGGTGCCTATGCGTTTACGACATCAAACTCCTTACTTGATTTGGAAAAATTAGACTTTATTCCATATGTGGTCATCCACCAATTGCTTATTACCCAGAGCTTTACTTTAAGAGCAGAGACGAAGGACGAGTGGAATTCATATGCGGGAGTTGTAAAAGTTAGCGGACTTTCTGCCAATAATAAAGAATTACCGGTTAGTCCTGAGCAAACATTTATCGTTGATGATTCTGAATTGGAAGATGCCAATCCTGGTACCTATCCAGTCACAATCGGGTATTTCCTTAATGGAAGTGAAGACGATAATATGTTGATTACTTCATCAACTAATGTTTCAATTGTTGAAAATAAACAAACTATTAACGTTTACTATGTTGACTTGGTTACTGCTACTAATAAGTCAAAAGAAGAATTACAACCTGATGATGGGAAGATACTTGAGGAACAAACCCAGACTTTTACTGGTAAAGGTGATGAATCATACCATAATAAGTTATGGGGAGCAGAAAACGGCTTCGAGATTTTTAAGTACGACAAAGGTGCCGAAACAGGAACTTATGCTGGTGGACAGCCTGCTAAGGATTACTATGTATACCTTACCCATAAAATTGAAAAAATTGATGAAGATCATCAAGTAACAAGAACAATTACTTTTAATATGCCGGATGGTGCTAAACAGGTTATTAAGCAAGATGGCCGGATTCAACGGTATGGTGTTGTCGATAAAACTACTAATGAAAAAACATGGAGTGATTGGAGCAAGGCAAGTCTTCCAGCTGTAATCGCCCCAACTATTCCTGGATATTCAAGTAAGAATGTTGATGCCCAACCGATTTCGCTAACTTCTAAGGACAGCAGTATCGATGTTACCTATCGTCCTAAGAAAGTCGATGTCAAGATCAAGTTTGTTGATGAAGAGGGCAACCAAATTGAAGAACAAACTGTTACCGGCTTGACTGGTGAACCAATTGATCATCTTTCGGCAATCAAGATTGATCATTTGGCAGAAGAAGGCTATGTGGTTGTCGATAATGAATTAGCTAATGATGCGCGGTTCACTGCTGAAGATGGGAACCAAGTAAAAGAGTATCGAATCGTTATCAGTAAAGAAGATCGTCAAGTACAACCCGTTACAATTTTTTACGTTGATGTTCCTGATGACCGGCTACCGATCGTTAGACCAACTTCTGGGCAAATTATTAATAGCCGTACACAAAAGTTAGAAGTAGCTGAAGGTAAAAGTTATACAAATAAACTTTGGAATTTTGAAGAAGCTGGTTACAAATTATTTAAGGCGGATAAGGGCGCGTCAAAAGGAAAGTACCTTGCAGGAAGTCCCGAACAGCAATATTATGTTTACTTGACTCACCAGACAACGCCGCTTAAAGATGAGCACCGTGTAACAAGAACAATTAAAATCACAATGCCGGATCAAACACAGCAAATAGTAACCCAGGAAGCTATTGCAACTCATCTAGGCGTACACGATGAAGTAACAGGCGAAGACGTTTGGCAAGACTGGACTGCTGGCGTATTACCAGAATATATTCCAACACCAATTGATGGTTATGAAGCATCGACTCTTCCAGCAGAAAAAGTTGATGAGAATGCTGAAAATCGCGAAGAAAGTGTTCTTTACACCGCTAAGCCAGCAGAAGTTTTAGTTAAGTTTATTGACCAAAACGAAAAAGAATTAAAGACCGAGTCGGTTAAAGGCACGACTGGTGATGAATTTAGTTATGATCCAGCTGACCAGATTAAGTCTTTTGAGGAACAAGGATATATTCTTGATGAAAATAACTTCCCGACAGACCATCATTTTATTGCTGGTAAGCAAACCTATGTTATTAAATTAAAGAAATTAGTGGCTGTAACACCACATGGAACTAATGATTCTGAAGCTGTAGTAAAGGAAGAACAACCTGTTAGCAGCGAAAATACTGCAAATAAAAAGGGAATCTTTGCTGCATTTAAGGGATTATTCTAACGTAACAATGTCATAGCTGTTGTTGTCTAAGTAAATATAAACAAGCAAAATGGGCTTCAGGGTTCGGTAAAATCGAACTCTGAAGCCCATTAGTAATAAAAGTAAAAATCATTATTTATCATAATTGCCAGTAATTGGGTTCATTTCTTGAATTTGATTTGTGGCAGGATCATATTGATAAGTACCGGTTAGGTGAGCGATATTCGGGTCGCCACCCTGATTATTACGTACTTCGATTTGGTAGTTATTATTTTGCTTATTTGGTGTTACATAGTAATAATTACCGTCTTTTTGTACCCCGCTTGACTTAACAAAACTAGTTAAAACTTGTTGATCGCTTTGCGCAGGGGTGCTACTTGAAGTTGCCTGATTTTGGGATGAGTGATTAGCAACAGCCGAGTAACTAGCAGAACTTACACTTTGTATGCTAGTTGAATTTGAAGTTTGCGATGATGTACTTGCTTTTTGGTCATTACTAGATGTTACGCTTGAAACATCAGAATGAGCTTTACTTGCTTTTTGACTGTTTGTTGAAGAATTTGCTTGCTTACTTACCTTTGTAGCAGCAGTTGATGTTTTTGTCGTTGGGGCCGCTGCACTATTTGCACATCCTGCTAGTCCGAAGGCGGTTAAAATTACTAGCGAACTTGTTAAAACTTTATTTGTCATCTTCATCATTTTCATGACCCCCTCATTCTCTCTTATATAATTTCTGAAAATTATCACACTTATATTATACCGCCTTTTGAAATCTTTTTGTAACATTTTTAACTTTTTTGTTACAATTGATTGCAATTATCTTTTAATTGTTTAGAAATTTTCCCTCGTCAAAAATTTACGTTAAAATTATTAACACTTAAAGGATTAAGGAGCTTTTGATGATGAATAAGTATGACTTAACGATTACCAAGCTGCATCAGATGGTTAAAGAAGGAATTGTTCCAGGGGTTAGTTATTTGATTTTTGACCACAATGACACGATAAAAGAAGTAACGGGGATGGCTCAGGTTTACCCAGACGTGGCCAAATTAAAATCTAACATGCTATATGATGTTGCTTCACTTACAAAGGTAGTTGGAACTGTTCCGGTTATTGCAATGCTGGTTCAAGAAGGGAAAATAGGACTAGATGATCCGGTTACTAAGTATCTTCCAGAGTTTAGTGATGGGCGACCAACAATCCGTAATTTATTAACGCATACATCTGGAATTGCCGGGTATATACCACATCGAAATGAACTTAATGCCGCTGAACTAAAGAAGGCTTTCTTAACGAGGATGCATGTCGAGGATAGCTTAAACCGCCAAATAAAATACGCTGATGTAAATTATCTATATTTAGGGTGGATTATTGAGCGAATTTGTAATGATCCGGTTCAAAAAGTAATTACTGATCGAGTCCTGAAGCCATTAAATATGCCGACAGCAACGTTTACTCCTGATCCCGCCAAATGTGTACCAACGGAGATTCAGGCTAAACGAGGAATAATCAAAGGAGAGACTCATGATCCCAAGGGGCATATTCTCGGTGAGCACTGTGGCTGTGCTGGCTTATTTGCATCATTAGAGGACTTGACAATTTTTGGTCGAGCATTAATTGAAACAAACCTAAATAATCTTTTATCCTCCGCGATGATTGATGCCTTCTTTAAGGATCAAACCTGTATTCCAGGGCCGCACACGCGCTCGCTTGGTTGGAAACTTTTTCATGCTCAAAGTCCTGACCGCCATCTTTTAATTAGTCATACTGGTTTTACGGGTACTTGGATGGTTTTAGACCGTCAAGCTGACCAAGGATTTATTGTCTTAACAAATCGTGTTCATCCAAGTGCCAAAAATCAAGAATATTTGGATGCCCGTGATAAGCTCTTTGCCATTTATTTAAATGAAAAAGAAAAAACTTTGTGAAATTAATATACAATTATGTGAATAAGCGTTTTCATGAAATATACGTTTTGAATGAACAAAATGTATAAAAACTGTTAATAATTTATATTAATAACTTCTTTTTATTTAATTCACTAAATGTTGATATATCGGCATTTGACAACGGTTACACAAACTAATAACATGTAATTGTAGTCAAGTGATACTTCAAAAAGGAGTGATATTGTATGCAAAGTCCAATTCATGTTACATCAGAAATTGGGAAGCTTAAGACAGTTATGTTGCATCGACCAGGTAAGGAAATTGAAAATGTTTATCCTGACATTCTTCACCGGATGCTTGTAGATGATATTCCATACTTACCGATCGCTCAAGAAGAACATGACCTTTTTGCACAAACATTACGGGACAATGGTGCTGAGGTATTGTATCTTGAAGATTTATTAACGGATGCATTGGCAGATAATGATATTAAGGAAGAATTCCTTGAAAAGATCATTGCTGAATCAGGCTATGCTGCTGGAGCAATTCATGATGGGTTAAAGGAGTACTTGCTTAGTTTTAACACCAAGGACATGGTTGATAAGATCATTGCAGGTGTTCGGAAAGATGAAATTAAGACTAAGTATGCTTCTCTTGCTGAATTAGCAGAAGACAGGGATTACCCATTCTACATGGATCCAATGCCAAATGCATACTTTACTCGTGACCAACAGGCATGTATCGGGGACGGAATTACTATTAATCGCATGACCTTCAAGGCACGTCAACGTGAATCTCTCTTTACTGAATACATTATTAATCATAATAAGCGATTTGCTGATAAGGGTGTTGAGGTATGGCGGAACCGGTACCCAGAAGGCCGTATTGAAGGTGGGGACGAATTAGTTCTCAGCGACCATGTATTGGCAATTGGTATTTCTCAACGGACATCAGCTAAGGCCATTACTGAATTAGCTGAAAGCCTCTTTGAAAAGTCTAATTATGATACAGTAATTGCTATTCATATTCCTCACAACCATGCAATGATGCACCTTGATACTGTATTTACAATGATTAATTACGATCAATTTACAGTTCATCCAGCAATTTTACGTGATGGTGGTCATGTTGATGCATACATTATGCACCCAAGTAGTAATGGTGAAATTTCAATTACTCATGAAACGAACCTTAAAGAAATTTTGAAGAAGGCACTTGATAAGCCGGAAATTGATTTAATTCCTACTGGTGGCGGCGATCCGATTATTGCTCCACGTGAACAGTGGAATGATGGTTCTAACACGCTGGCAATTGCCCCTGGTGTAGTTGTAACTTATGACCGGAACTATGTCTCAAACGATTTGCTGCGTAAGCATGGTATTCTCGTTCATGAGGTTCGTTCAAGCGAATTATCACGTGGTCGTGGTGGCCCGCGGTGCATGTCATGTCCAATTGTTCGTGAAGATCTTAAGTAGTAAATAAGATATTAAAAGCAGCAAATTTATCTGAGTTATTTTAGAAAGGGTATAATTTTGCTGCTTTTTCTTGTATCATTTTAGTGTAATTAACTTGATAAGAAGGGGACACGAATGGATCGAAAGGCAAGACGAAAATATATTGAGCAAGTGGTTAATGACCGCAAGATTGAAACACAAGAAGAGTTGCTCAAATTGTTGGCGGATGCGGGTTTTGAAACAACCCAGGCAACTATTTCACGCGATATTCACGCACTAAATATCGTTAAAGCAAATGATGGTAACGGTCATACGCACTATGTTCAATTACATGTGACACCAGAGCACAACTTTGAACGGCTATATCAGGGTATTCATGATAATGTCCGGACAATTGAAACAGTTCAATTTATGAATGTGGTTAAGACGGCGCTTAATTCTAGTTACGCAACAATCTTAGCAGGGATGTTTGATGAACTTGATATTCCGGAAGTTGTAGGCACGCTTGCTGGTAACGATACCTTGATTATCATTAGTAAAAATAGTGATGATGCTAAAATGGTCTATGATTTAATTATTCAACATATGCATTCATAAATTGAATAGGAGGGATTTCTATGGATGGACAAAAGAAAGGTATCGGTAAAGGCGAACTAATTGCCCTAATTGTAAGTTCATGTATCGGTACCGGGATATTTGGTATTACTAGTGATGTTGCTGCAGCTGCGGCACCAGGGCCTGCTTTGTTGGCTTGGATTTTTGTTGGTCTTGGTTTCTTAATGTTGGTTCTTTCACTAAATAATTTGTCAGAAAAACGACCAGACCTTACTTCCGGGATTTTCTCATATGCTGGAGCCGGATTTGGGCCACTAGGTGAGTTTATTTCTGGATGGTCTTACTGGCTGTCTGCATGGTTGGGAAACATTGCCTTTGCTACGATGTTAATGAGTTCAATCGGAACCTTTTTCCCAACGTTTAAGGGTGGTCAGAATTTACCATCAATTATTGTTGCCATCATCTTCTGTTGGTTATTAACGATTTTGGTTAACAATGGTGTTGAGAGTGCCTCTTTTGTTAATATGATCGGAACAATCTGCAAGGTTTTACCATTAGTTATCTTTATCATTATGATGGTTGTTTGCTTTAAGGCTGGAATGTTTACGACAGACTTCTGGGGACGTGTTGCTAACAATGCTTCTCAAGGAACGACAACGGGTTCTGTTTGGGAACAAATGAAGGGTACCTTAATGACGCTGATTTGGGTATTTATCGGTGTTGAAGGTGCTTCTGTTATGGCTAGTCGTGCTAAGTCGCTTACAGCCGCTCGTGAAGCTTCTTTAATCAGTTTTGGCCTCTTAGTAATCATCTATGTTTTGATTTCAATTTTGCCTTATGGTACATTAACCCGGGCAGAATTGGCTGGAATGGGTCAGCCTGCTATCGGACACGTTCTTCAAGCAACTGTTGGTAACTGGGGTTCAATCCTAATTAACGTTGGTTTGATCATTTCAACAATTGTTTCTTGGCTTTCTTGGACAATGCTTCCAGCTGAAACGACGATGCTGGTTGCCGATGATAAAGCAATGCCTAAAGTTTGGGGAAAGGTTAATGCTAAAAAGGCACCAACTGCTTCCTTAATGATTACTGCGGTGTTACAAACAATATTCTTGTTCTCATTGCTCTTCACTGATAAAGCCTATGAATTTGCATATTCACTATGTAGTGCAGCAATTTTATTCTCATACTTATTTGTTGGACTTTACCAAATGAAATACAGTTCTGCACATCAAGAATGGGGACAATTCACGATCGGTTTGCTTTCTGCAGCATTCATGTTTGCATGTATGTTCCTTGCTGGATGGCAAGAAGTATTATTAGTTTCAATTAGTTTTATTCCTGGATTCTACATTTATTACCTAGCATGTAAAGAAAATGATCGCAAAGTTACAACTGCTGAAAAGTGGACAATGGCATTAATCTTAATTCTTAGTGTTATCGCAATTTGGCTTGTTGCTAATGGAACTATTGCCATTAGCTAGGTAAATAATGTATAATTATTCCGCATTTGAAGAATATTTATAAGTGAGGTGATTAAGGTGAAGGAAAAGAAATTAAATCTCTTCCTCTTAATCACCTTAATTGTAGGAACGATTATTGGTGGTGGGATTTTTAATAGTCCGACCGATTTGATTTTGAAAGCAAACCCAATGGCAGCACTAGTCGCATGGTTGATTGGCGGCCTAGGAATTTTAACGCTGGTATTAGTCTTTTATAAACTCTCTGTTATTAAGCCGGAGATGAATGGTGGAATTTATACTTATGCAAAAGAAGGCTTTGGTAATTACGTAGGTTTCAATTCCTTTTGGGGATATTGGATGGGGGCAGTATTTGGTAACATTGCCTTTATTTCGCTCTTCTTTAAAACCTTAAATAGCATGTTAGGTTCGCACCAGCTTTCACCGTTGATGTGCTTTATCGGTGGCTCAATTATCTTATGGGGATATACAGCTATCACATGGTTTGGTGTTCATGAAGCAAGTATCTTAAATGCGGTTATTACGATTATAAAAATCTTACCGTTGCTCTTGGTAGTTGTTATAGGGATTTTTGCTTTTCAGCCGCATATTTTTAATGTTCCGGATTGGACGGCTGTTCTTGCGGTTAATCAGACGCATGTATCATTTGGCAACCAGATCAGTGGTGCAATGAGTACGATTGTCTGGTGCTTTGTTGGAATCGAAGCTGCTGTTTCAATGTCCCGCCGAGCAAGTCGGCCACGAGATGTTGGGAAGGCAACAATTATCAGTTTTGTGATTGTGTTAGTCCTTTATATCTCAATTTCAATCATTCCAATGGGGATTTTAACAGCTAAGGAACTAAGTCAGACCTCGGTTCCGCTTGCTGCTGCTCTTAGTCATACTGCATTAGGTGTTGCGGGAAGTTTAATTATCAAAATTGGCTTATTGGTTTCGCTTCTGGGCGCTCTTCTAAGCTGGTTTATGATTGGACCGGAGATTGCATATGTAACAGGTTACGACCGCGACATGCCACGCGCGTTTAAGATTGTTAATCGTCATAGTGTTCCAGGATTTGCGTTGATTGTATATACAATAATCATGCAGGGATGCTTGTTAGTGCTATTACTTCCCCAGCTTCAAACCGCGTATACAATCGCTTATACTTTAGCCGCGACAATGACATTAGTTGCTTACTTGTTATCCGCGTTATATGGCTTAAAATTAGCTATTAACGAAAACTTGGGGATTGGCTTTAAGCTTATTGCTATTCTCGCGTCACTGTATTCTGTTTATATGTTGGTTGCTTCGGGGCTTGAATATGTATTTGCTAGTGCAATTATTTTTGCACTTGGAATACCATTATTTGCAGGAGCTCCTAATAAAATGAGCAAAAAGGAAAAATGGTTGGCAGCTGTTATTGCACTAGCGGGTGTGATTGCGCTTATTCTGATCATTAACGGGAAAATTAGTTTTTAAAAACATGAGGACGGAAATTAGCTTGGTCCCTAAAAAGTAATAGGATAGCATAGTCTAAAAAGGCTCCAGAGTTCGGTTTTGCCGAGCATTGGAGCCTTTTATCATTCTCATGTTTTTCTAAATTTTAATCTTCGCTAGTCATTTTACTTTTCATATTATCCATTCGCCAAACAACATAAGTCTCAATCAACGTGATGAGGCTTACCCATAAAATTGTAAAATTCGATGAGGTAAGAAACAGTAAGATGATTAGTATCCAGGAGATCCAGTTCCAACGACGCTCAAGACGTATTACCTTTACAAATCGTGGTGGAATCTTTGCCGGATTTTGAACAGCTAGTGCTTGAAGCTGCGAGAAAAGCCGAACTTCCCAAAAGCTTTCAAGCAGGAAAATAATGGTAAATACAAATGTTATTGTTTGATTCACTGGTTGTCACCTTACTAAAATGTAGGCTTTATTTTAAGCGCTTTTTGACTACTCAAGTCTGCATCTGGGTATTTATGTTCAAGGGCAGCTAAAAGAATCTTTTTAGCAATTTCACCATTTCTTGTAAGAATTGGTCCATGGAAGTAGGAACAGTAGGTGTTTTTGTAGATTGCCCCTTCAGTGTGATCTTCGCCGTTATTCCCATTGCCAGAAATAACTTTTCCAAGCGGCCGTTCATCTTTTCCTAAGAAAGTTCGACCGTTATGATTTTCAAAACCGTGATATTCTTGGCCGCTTTCTTCATTTTTAATAGTGATATCACCGATGAAACGATGGTTATCCTGGCTTAGCGTGTAGTGATCAAGGATACCAAGTCCAGGAATCTTTTCACCGCCAGCGCCGATATAATAGTGACCGAGAAGCTGATAACCTCCACAAATAGCGAGAAGGGGTTTCCCGTCGTTAATAAACTTACTAATCCCTGTTTTTTTATTTGGAAGGTCTTTAGAAACAACAAGCTGCTCGTAATCCTGACCGCCGCCAAAGAGTGCTAGGTCAAAGTCCTGGGGGTTAAATTCATTGTCGATGCTAATAACTTTGACGTCGATATCTGTATCCATTTGTTTAGCATAATATTGAAGAGCAATAATATTACCAACATCACTATAGGTATTTAACAAGTCGCCATAAAGGTGGGCGAGATGCAAGTGGTATTTTGCCATCAGTCCATTCCTCCCTTAATATAGCCTTTATCTGCTAGTTGCTTACGTAATTGAAGAACCGCAGTATAGGTAGCGAGAATATAAACATGCTCAGTAGGCATTTCTTTAATTTTATCAATTACTTGCGTTAAGTCCGGCTCATGCCACATTTCATTTACGCCAGCCATTGTTAACCGGGTTGTAATATCTTTATACCGTTCGCCACCAGTCATATATTGCGGGATTTGGTGACGAGTAAGCTTTTCAAAGTCACCATCCCAGATCCAGCTAGTATCAATACCATCAGCATAATTAGCATTCAGTAAGAAAGCAAAACTAAATGGCTTTTCATCGGTTTCAATCATATCTAAGACTTGATTGAGACCAACCGGATTCTTAACGAGGATCAGAGTGACTTGTTTTCCATCGATATTAATAACTTCTTGTCGGCCAAAAACTCGTTCATCTGATTCAAAGGCGTCCTTAATCTGTGCCTGGCTCACTCCCAAGAAGCGGCCAAGCGAATAAGCGGCTAAAGCATTATAAATGTTATATAGTCCGCCAATTCCAATTGTATACTCTTGCCCATCAATCTCAAAGGTTGAGTGTGTTGGGGTAAGCTTATTAATCTTTGTAACAGCATACGTTAATTCTGGACGATGGAAGCCACAGTTTGGGCAGAAATAGTTACCCAGTCCGGCATAAGTACGCATCCGATATTTTAAGATATGCTGGCACTTGGGACATAGCAAGCCATCAGTGTTAGCGGGTGCATTAAAAGGTTCTTTTTCTTCATGGTTGAAACCATAATAGATAATTGGGTTAGGTAGTTCTTTACTATTGAAGAGCTGCTCATCCCCATTAGCGATAATCGTTGCTTTTGGTGCTAATTTGACTCCCTGCAGAATCTTATTATATGTGGTATAAATTTCCCCGTACCGATCCATTTGATCACGGAAAATGTTAGTAAAGACAAACGCAATTGGCGTGATATATTTACATACTTTGACTACGTTTGCTTCATCAACTTCAAGAACAGCAAGTCCTTTTTTCTTTGGACGCGGTGCAGTAATAAAGGTTGTCACAATTCCTTGCTCCATGTTAGAACCAGTTGGGTTAGTGAGAACCTGATCATATTTTTCACGGAGAACTCGTACGCTTAATGCGGTTGTTAAAGTTTTTCCATTAGTTCCTGTTACAATTACAAGGTCATACTTTTTGCTAAAGGCTTGCAGAATATTTGGGTCAAGCTTTAAGGTTAATTTTCCTGGGAGCGAGCTTCCGCCATTCATGAACGTATGGAGAAACCAGTAGCTTGACCGTCCGGCAAATTCGGCAAATGAACTTCGAACTGTCATGAATAGATGTATTCCTTTCGTATCAATTGTAAATAATACAATATTGATGATTAAATTACCGTTTAATTCTAAACTTTACGATCACAAAAAGAAAGTTATTAAACTGAAATTATTATAAGATTAAAGTTATTCAATGTAAAAAACTCTTTCCTAATGTAGAAGTATTTAAATGATCCAAATTTTTGGATATAATGAAGAGTACTATGCAAACAAAAAGGAGCAATTGTAGTGGCACAACTATTCTTTAAATATGGCGCGATGAATTCCGGAAAGTCAATCGATATTTTAAAAGTTGCTCATAACTATGAAGAGCAAGGGAAGCCCGTTGTCTTGATGACTAGTGGCGTTGATGATCGGTCCGGCCGCGGAATTATTGCCAGTCGGATTGGGTTAGAGCGTAAAGTGAAGCCGATTATGGATGACACGAATATTTATGATTATGTCAACAAAATGGACCATAAGATATATTGTGTATTGATCGATGAAGCACAGTTTTTAAAGAAAGAGCACGTCCTACAATTAATCAAAATTGTTGATGAGCTAAATATTCCGGTAATGGCTTTTGGATTAAAAAATGATTTTCGTAATGAATTATTTGAAGGTTCAAAGTACTTACTAATTTATGCTGACAAGATTGAAGAGATGAAAACAATTTGCTGGTTCTGCCCTCATAAAGCAACGATGAATTTGCGAATTCATAATGGTAAGCCGGTATATGAGGGTGAGCAGGTCCAGATCGGGGGAAATGAGTCATATTACCCGGTGTGCCGAAAACACTATTTTCATCCCAAATTAAAATAATAGGAGGAATAATAAAGAATGGAAATGGAAGAAATTTTCGACAAGCTTCAAGCAGTTGCCGACCGTTACGATGAATTAAACGAGTTGATCAGTGATCCAGAAGTAATTGCCGATTCCCAGCGTTTTATGAAGCTTTCAAAGGAAGAGGGAAGCTTACGTGAAACTGTCGAGAAATATAACCAATATAAAAAAGTTACACAAACCATTAGTGATGATGAAGAATTATTACGTGAGACTAATGATGATGATTTAACTGCCTTAACAAAGGAAGAACTAGCAGAAGCACGGGAAGAACAAGCACAATTAGAAAAAGATCTTGAGTTGCTTTTAATTCCTAAAGACCCAAATGATGATAAAAACATTATTATGGAAATTCGTGGTGCTGCCGGTGGGGATGAAGCGAGCCTATTTGCGGCTGACCTTTATAACATGTACCTTCACTATGCCGAAAAGCAGGGCTGGAAAGTAGAAGTTGTTGACCGTAATGAAACTGAGGTCGGTGGTTTTAAGGAAATTGCCTTGATGATTACCGGTGATAAAGTATATTCTAAGCTTAAGTTTGAAAACGGGGCACACCGGGTTCAACGGGTCCCTGTTACTGAATCGGCTGGCCGGGTTCACACGTCAACTGCAACCGTTGGGGTAATGCCAGAAGCTGAAGATGTGGACGTTGATATTGATCCTAAAGATATTCGTGTCGATGTTTACCGTTCAAGTGGTGCGGGTGGTCAGCACGTTAATAAGACATCGTCAGCGGTTCGGATGACGCACTTGCCAACGGGGATTGTTGTTGCAATGCAAGATGAGCGTTCCCAACAACAAAACCGTGCTAAGGCAATGCGGATTTTAAAGTCACGGGTTTATGATTATTACCAGCAACAAGAACAGAGCGCCTATGATCAAAAACGGAAAGACGCAATTGGGACAGGTGACCGGTCAGAGCGGATTAGGACCTATAATTATCCGCAAAACCGGGTTACCGACCACCGAATTGGTTTAACCTTAAATAAACTTGATAAGATCATGGCTGGTGATTTAGATGAAATCATTGAAGCTTTAATTGTTGCTGATCAGACGCAAAAATTGGAGCAGCTCCGGAATGAGTAGGTTCGTGCCAACTAATTACTTCATGGCTCAGCGATGGGCAAAAGAACAACTACAAGGAACCGATATTGATCCAAGTGCCCCGCAATTTTTACTTCAACAGCTACATGGCTGGGATGCAACTCACTTACTATTACATAATCGTGATGAAATGCCGGTTGATGAAGTAAAATGGTGGGAGGACGCAATTACAAGGTTGCTTAAACATGAGCCTGCTCAATATATTGTTGGGCAGGCCCCATTTTATGGACGAACTTTTAAAATTAACAAAAATGTTTTAATTCCGGAAGCAGAAACGGCGGAACTGATTGATTGGGTACTACAGGAAATGCCAGCTAGCCCGCTAAAAGTTTTGGACTTAGGAACAGGCAGCGGGGTGATTGGTATTACCCTGGCATTAGAACGCCCAAACTGGAAAGTGAGCTTAAGCGATATTTCGTCTGATGCTCTTACCGTTGCTCAAAAAAATATGACGAATTTTAACTTAGAATTACCGTTAATTAAAAGTGACCTATTTGAAAATATCGATCAACGATATGACTTAATTGTGACTAACCCTCCGTATATTGATCCAGATGATACTGTGGCAATGGATCAGGCTGTCCTTGAAAATGAGCCGAAGATAGCTTTATTTGCTAATGAGCACGGCCTAGGATTTTATCATCGCTTATTCAAGCAGGCAGGACATTACTTAACATCGTCTGGTCAGATATTTGGTGAAACTGGTTATGATCAAGAGGACTCAATTCAAAAATTACTACATCAAACCGATGAACACGCACAGATATGCCCACGACATGATGTGGCAGGAAAAATGAGGATGATACACGCATGGGATTTTTCAAACGCAGGAGGAAGATAGTAAGAATGGATACGAGGATTTTTCGACATGGTGAGATTGCCCAGGCAGCAGCTGCAATTAAACGTGGTGAATTAGTTGCATTTCCGACAGAAACTGTCTATGGTTTAGGGGCTGATGCAACAAACGAAGAGGCGGTTAAAAATGTTTACTTAGCCAAAGGACGGCCGAGTGATAATCCGTTAATTGTCCACGTTAATTCAATTTCAATGGTTGAAAAATATGCTGCAGAGATTCCCGATAATGCTCGAAAGCTAATGGCTGCATTCTGGCCAGGCTCTTTAACCATTATTTTAAAGATTAAAAAGGGTGTCCTTTCAAAAACGGTAACGGGGGGCTTAAAAACAGTTGCTTTCCGTTATCCAGATTGCCAGCCAACACTTGATCTTATCGAAGAAGCAGGTGTTCCAATGGTTGGACCATCTGCTAATACTTCTGGAAAACCAAGCCCGACTACTGCTCAACATGTCTACCATGACTTGCATGGCAAAATTGCGGGGATTCTTGATAATGGTCCGACACGAGTAGGGGTTGAATCAACCGTTCTTGATATGTCAACAGCCCATCCTGTGATTTTACGTCCTGGTGCTGTTACTAAGAAAGATATTGAGTCAGTAATCGGCTCAATTGATATTAATCATCACAAAGTTGGAAAAAATGAAGTTCCTAAGGCGCCGGGGATGAAATATAAGCATTATGCTCCTAAAGCGCAGGTGTATATTGTTGACGAGGGTACTGATTGGAATAAGGTTGTTGAATGGATTCGCCAACAGCCGTTCGATGTCGGAATGATGGCAGAAGGCAAAATCCTCCAGCAAGAAGTATTACCAATGAATGCGATCCAATTCTCATTAGGTAAAAATGTTCAAGATGCCAGTGCCCGTTTATTTGATGGTTTACGGCAATTTGATGATCAGCCTAACGTTAAGGCAATCGTTACCCAAACATTTCCAGCGCATGATTTAGGTGGTGCATATATGAATCGGTTAAATAAGTCTGCTGGTGGTATGCACTTTGATAGTAATGCGGTAAAATAAAGACAGTTGAGTGGAAGAGAAACCACTGTCTAATTAAAAATCTCAATAAAATAATAAAGAGACTGAGTAGTTACCAGCCTCTTTATTTATAACCAGAGGAGATGTCGTGAATGAACTACGGTAAGAAGTCACCCCAACTATGGGCAGCAATTAAAAACGAAGAACAGCGGCAACAAGATACGATTGAATTAATCGCATCGGAGAATATTGTTTCAGACGCTGTTCGTGAAGCACAAGGATCAGTGTTAACTAATAAGTATGCTGAAGGGTATCCTAATAAGCGTTATTACGGTGGTTGTGAATTTATCGATCAGGTTGAACAGTTAGCCATTGATTATGCTAAAAAGTTATTTGACGCGGCATATGTTAATGTTCAACCTCACTCTGGATCGCAAGCTAATATGGCAGTGTATCAAGCATTGCTTAAGCCTGGCGATGTAATTTTAGGGATGGGAATGGATGCTGGTGGTCATTTGACTCACGGAGCAACTGTTAATTTTAGTGGAAAGCTATATAAAACTTATGGTTATGGCCTTAATTCAGCAACTGAAGAACTTGATTACGATGAGATTATGAGTTTGGCTAAGAAAGTAAAACCTCAATTGATAGTAGCAGGGGCATCTGCATATAGCCGGATTATTGATTGGCAGGCATTCCGCAAGATTGCTGATGAGGTTGGAGCTTACTTAATGGTCGACATGGCCCATATTGCCGGCTTAGTTGCTACAGGAGCACACCCTAGTCCAATTCCAGTTGCGGATGTTGTAACGACAACAACTCATAAAACATTACGCGGACCACGAGGAGGAATGATCTTATCTAAATCGGTTGAGCTAGGCCGAAAGATCAATTCGGCGGTTTTCCCAGGTACTCAGGGTGGCCCGTTAGAACATGTCATTGCTGGGAAAGCACAGGCATTTTATGAAGATTTGCAACCTGAATATACTAAATACATTCAACAGGTAGTAAAAAACGCTGCTGTAATGAGCCAAGTATTTAAGGCAAGTGAACAGGTCCGCGTGGTTTCAGGAAAGACTGAGAATCATCTCCTTGTTTTGGACCTTACCAAGACCGGTTTGACAGGAAAAGATGCGCAAAATCTTCTTGACCGTATTCACATTACAACAAATAAAGAAGCAATCCCCAACGATCCACGAAGCCCATTCATCACCAGTGGTTTACGAATCGGAACTCCAGCAATTACGAGTCGTGGTTTCAAGGAAGAAGATGCACAGCAAGTTGCTGAACTGATCATTACTGCGCTAACAAATCCAACTGATGAAGAAAAATTACAGCAGGTAGCGGAGCAGGTTCAAAAACTGACTACTAAGTACCCAATCAACTAGGAAAATATGAATATAAAAAGTTGTTAGGATTCTTTGTCACACCTTGATTTTTTTGGTAGAATAGTGAAGAAATTTAAAGGAGTGTATTTAGCATGGGCAAATTTGAAGTTATTGATCATCCACTGATTCAACACAAGTTAACAATGATTCGGGATAAAAATGTAGGGACAAAGTTTTTCCGGGAAACTGTTAAGGAAATTTCAACTTTAATGGCTTATGAAGTTGCGCGCGACATGCCATTAAAAGATGTTGAAATTGAAACCCCGATTGCTAAGACGACTCAAAAGGAGCTTGCAGGGAAAAAAGTTGCTATTATTCCAATCTTACGTGCAGGATTAGGGATGGTCGATGGGATGACTGACCTTATTCCTGCAGCCAAAATTGGCTTTATTGGAATGTATCGGGATGAGGAAACATTGAAACCTCATGAATATTTTGTAAAGCTTCCAAATGATATTACAGAACGGCAATTATTTATTGTTGATCCGATGCTTGCTACGGGTGGTTCTGCAATGATGGCGATCGAAGCATTAAAGAAGCGCGGCTGCCAAGAACAAAATATGAAATTTGCATGTTTAGTTGCTGCCCCTGAGGGAGTTAAGGCTGTTCGTGAAGCTTATCCAGATGTTGATATTTATACTGCTGGATTAGATGACCACCTTAATAAAGATGGTTATATCGTACCAGGATTAGGTGATGCTGGTGACCGGCTTTTTGGTACTAAGTAAGATTTAAATATTTATCAGGTAACTGAGGAGATTGGGAAGCTTAATGTTTCGCCAATCTTTTTCTTTTAAATATGATTTTGCGTTGAAAAGGCTTTCGCTTATAATAGGTACTATATTAGAAAAGAGGGATTGATGAATGGTAACCCGAGTTAATGGGATTGCGGCAAGTGATGGGGTCGGGATTGCTCCGGCCTACTTGTTAACAAAACCTAATTTAAGCTTTGAAAAGTACCATGTTAGTGATGCGGCCAGTGAAAAGAAACGCTTGCATAATGCTTTTGACAAGATTATTCGTAACTTGGAAACGACTAAAAAGAACCTAACTGGTAAACTTAGTGATGAAGATCTGGCAATATTTGATACCCATATTGCTATTCTTAATGATCCGGAAATGATTAAACAAGTAGAAAATCGGATAACTAATCAACGGTTAAACGCGGAGTCTGCTTTTGCCGAAGTAATAACAAAGGCGATCAAAACACTTCAGGCAATGACAGGAAATGAGTACATGCAGGAGCGGGCTGCTGACTTTCAGAACATTCAAGATCAGGTGCTTGCTGAATTAGAGGGGAAAGAGCTGCCTAATTTACGAGCATTAGATCACCCGGTAATTGTGGTTGCTCATTCGATCGGTCCTTCTGATACTTCCCAGATGGATGCTCGTTTTGTGAAGGGAATTATTACTGATCTTGGTGGCCGGACCAGTCATGCGGCAATTATGGCGCGATCCTTGCAGATCCCTGCAATTGTTGGATGTAATGATATTACAAGAAAAGCGGTAAATGGCCAGAATGTAATTGTTGATGGGTTTGAAGGTAATGCAATTATTGAGCCGGCATCTACTGAAATTAGTCAGTATCAAAAAATTGCCGATAAATTTATGAATGTTCGTCAACAATGGCAACAAATGGTAGATAAGCCCTCAGTAACGGCTGATGGCTCTAAATATAAAATTGCTGCTAATATTGGTTCTTCTGTCGATATTTCTTCAGCAATGGAGAATGGTGCGGACGGTGTTGGTCTGTTTCGTACTGAATTTCTTTACATGAAAAGTGATCATTTGCCAACTGAAGATGAACAATTTAATGCTTATCGAAAAGCTGTTGAGCAGTTAAAAGGGAAACGATTAGTTGTTAGAACCTTGGACATTGGTGGTGATAAGCCATTACGCTTTATGCCGCTACCAAAAGAAATGAACCCGTTTTTAGGGTATCGGGCAATTCGAATCGCTCTTGACCGACCAGAGATGTTTCGGACGCAGTTAAGAGCGCTTCTTCGCGCATCTGAATTTGGGAAGATCAGTATTATGTTTCCGATGATTACAACACTGGAAGAACTTCAAGCTGCCAAGAAAATTTACTACGAGGAACAGCAAAAGTTGGCGGTTGATCATCCTGAAATCGGAAAAGATGTTCGGTTGGGAATAATGATTGAAGTTCCATTAGCGGCTTTAAATGCTGAACGATTAGCTGCAGAAGTTGATTTCTTTAGTATTGGAACTAATGACTTAATTCAATACTGTTTTGCAGCAGACCGTGGTAATGATTCTGTCTCCTACCTTTACCAGCCTTTGAATCCGACTTTTCTTAAGCTGGTAAAACACATTATTGATTCTGGCCATGCTCACAATACAACGGTTGCAATGTGCGGTGAAATGGCTGGTGACCGGTATTCGCTGCCTTTATTGATCGGAATGGGTCTCGATGTTTACTCAATGAGTGCTAGTTCAATTTTACGAACAAGATCGATGATGAGACAGCTAGACGGAAAAAAGTGTCAGGAACTTTATCAAGAAGCAATTACTACCTGTGATTCAATGCCAGCAGTAAAAAAATTAGTTCAACATTGGTTAGTAGAAAACTAAAAAGGATTTAGGAAAAGTAAAGATTTTTCCTAAATCCTTTTCTTACAAATTGTTAATAGTAAAATAACAATAGTTTGCTGTTGTTAAGGAGATGTGGGTGTGGTTAAGCAATACTGGACGAGACGAAGAATATGGCTGCTTATTTCCCTGGTTATATTAGGGCTAGCAGCAGTCTTATTTACTAGTCATAACGAACGTTTTTACCGGCAGCCCATTGCAAAGGTGATGAGTGAACAAACGGTTGGTAAACGAAGGGTAAAAGATCAATTTGATAATGTCGATCATCAATATAGTCAGCAATTGCGGGTAAAACTGATGAACGGAAAGTACCGCAATCAAGAATTAACGGTGCAAAACACTTATAGTGATTCACAACCGATGGATCAGCATTATCGAGCGGGGAACGAAATCTTTTTAACCCAGGTTCGTAAACAAAATGGTAAATTAACGGCGAATGTTGATGGCTATAAGCGTGATACAGTGATTGTCTTTTTGCTTTGGCTTGTAATTTTAATGCTTCTTTTGCTGATGGGCAGGCCGGGATTATTTGCGCTTTTGAGTGTCGTAATTAATGCGCTTCTCTTTTTAATTGCCATTGAAATCGATTTGAAACAAAATGGGCAGCACATTATGATGCTTTTCAGTATTTTGGCTGTTATTTTTACTTTTATTAGCCTTTTATTAGTTCTTGGCTTTAGCAAACGAATGCTAGCTA
The DNA here is from genome assembly GCF_014145555.1 of Limosilactobacillus albertensis. Lineage (NCBI taxonomy): Bacteria > Bacillati > Bacillota > Bacilli > Lactobacillales > Lactobacillaceae > Limosilactobacillus > Limosilactobacillus albertensis. Next base: position 104,334 of record NZ_JACIVD010000066.1, on the reverse strand, counting down.
CTTTTGCGGCAACAGTTATGGGAACATTTATTGCATTAGGCGTTAGTATGCTGGTATTCGCATGGACTCATGAGCGGGGCGTCTACTATGAATCCATGGAGTATGTAACTCAGGTGCCGCGGCCTTTATTTTTAGCTGAGACGTTGTTGGGTTCATTAGGAGCAGTTATGGACGAATCAAGCGATATTATCGCAACGTTGTTTGAGTTGAAACAACTGAATTCCCAAGTAACTCGTAAGCAATTATTTATTTCCGGTCGCAATGTTGGAAAATCGATTATGGGGCCGCTAGTTAATGTCTTATTCTTAATTTTTATGGTCGATACCTTTACCGGTAGTCTTTTATACATTAAAAACGGTAATTCGTGGGGGTACACTTATGCGATGAATATGAGTTTAGGAACGATTCAAAGCCTAATTAGCGGGATTGGAATTGTTCTCTCTGTTCCGCTTGTAAGCTTATTTGGTGCGTTATTACTCGGAAAGAAGGTGCCAAAATGACGACAATTACTGGTTTAGGCTTAGTTTTGCTTGTTTTAATGATTCTTGTTGGTGGAAAACAGGGGTGGACAGCATTTTTAAGTTTGTTGCTTAATTTTGGCTTTCTATATTTTGCAATTATTTTAGTAGCATTTCATGTTCCGCCATTATTTGTTACTACGACAATTGGAATTACCATTTTAGCGATTACAATTTTTATGGGTGAAGACGACTTACGAACAACAGTTACTGCGTTTTATTCGTCCTTAATCGTATTAAGCTTGATTTTGGTTTTAATTTTTGTTGTCGAGCACTGGGCAATGGTTCAAGGATTTGGAACGGAAGACAGTGACGAATTGGAAGGAATGTCAATCTTAATTGGGATCAGTTACCTAAAAGTCTCGGTTACTACTACTATTTTGAGTTCTTTGGGAGCAATTGCTGAAGCTGCTATGGCAATTTCATCTGGTTTAACTGAAATCCTTGAAAATCATCCTGAACGAACTAATCGGCAGCTGATTCATAGCGGGATGGCGATTGGTCAGCAAATTATTGGGACGACATTTAATACCCTCTTCTTTGGCTTCTTTGGTGGATTTTTGGCCTTATTCATTTGGTTTTTAGGGCTTCACTATTCATTTGGAACAATTATGAATAACAAAATTTTTGTTGCTGAGATGATTGAAATTCTAATCGCCTTTATTGGCGTCCTAATTACTGTACCGATGACAGCCTGGGTAATGACAAAGCGGAGAAAATCGGTTATTGACAATCAAACAAAAACAAAGTAATATACGAATAACTTATAAATAGACCTTTAATCGGAGTCCCGTGAGGCTTCAAAGGTGCGGATAAAATCTTACTGTCTCGATAGGGATATTCTAGGATAAAACGACTTTGGAGCTGGATTCCAAGGTCGTTTTTTCTTAGGAGGATATTATGGCACATCGTGATAATGTTGTGTTGGACGTTGATGAGCGACCAGCTCCCTGGCATTGGTTCGGGTTATCATTACAGCATATGTTTTCAATGTTTGGTTCAACTGTTTTAGTTCCAATTTTAGTAGGACTGAATCCAGGAATTGCCTTATTTAGTTCTGGTGTCGGTACTTTAATGTATTTATTGATTACCAAGCATAAAATCCCTGCATATATGGGATCGAGTTTCTCATTTATTGTACCAATGATGGCTTTGATGAAAACTACGGGGTATCCAGGGATTGCGCAAGGAACAATTGCCGTGGGTTGCGTTTACTTAATTGTTTCCGTGATTGTAACATTGTTAGGATCAAAGTGGATCGATCGCGTACTGCCGCCAATCGTTGTCGGACCGATTGTTGTTGTAATTGGTCTTTCGCTTGCTGGGACTGCTGCTAAAGATGCAACGATTAATTCAGTAACCGGCCATTATGACCTGCGTTTCTTTGCGGTTGCAATGCTGACAATGGCGATAACGGTAATTTTTAATATGTACTTTAAAGGATTCCTCGGATTAATTCCGATTTTAATGGGGATTGTTGCGGGGTATATCATTGCCGTACTGTTTGGGGTTGTTAATTTTACCCCGGTAATGAAAGCGCACTGGTTTAGTCTTCCTGATTTTCAAATTCCTTTTGTTGATTACCATCCGCAATTATATTGGGGTGCGATTTTAAGTATGGCACCGATTGCATTTGTGACAATGACTGAGCACCTTGGTCATATTATGGTCCTAAATGAGCTTACAGAGCGAAACTATTTTAAGGATCCGGGATTAAATCATACTCTTGCAGGAGATGGAACGGCCTCCATTATTGCCGGATTTGTTGGCGGACCTCCTGTTACCAGTTATGGTGAGAATATTGGCGTAATGGCAATTACCCGTGTGCATTCTGTCTATGTTATCGCTGGAGCAGCAGCATTTGCCATTTTCTTTAGTTTTATTGGTAAGCTCAGTGCGTTAATTGAATCAATCCCCTCTCCAGTTATTGGCGGAATTTCTTTCTTATTGTTTGGGGTTATTGCATCAAGCGGTTTGCGAGTGATGATAGAGAATAAAATCGACTTTAATGAAAAGCGGAACTTAATGATCGCATCTGTAATTTTAGTGATTGGGATCGGTAATGCTTATCTTCAATTAGGCAAATATCAATTCTCTGGTTTAGCAGTTGCAGCAGTTTTAGGAATTTTAATGAACCTTATACTACCGCAAAAGGCAAAAAGCGAAGTGTAAATTTAGAGCAGGATGAGAAATCTCCCATCCTGTTTTTTCGTTTGATAATGCGACAGAGTAATTAAGTAGTTGCAGAAAAATAAAGATTAAAAGAAAAGTTTATAAAAAATGTTGAAATCGGTTTCTTTGTAGGGTTATCAAATGATTAGTAGTGCTGCCTACTACTAATATTTTTTTGAATTTTAATCAAATTAATGATATATTAACATTCGTAACTTGGGGTAGTTCGTTTTATTTGCAACGTTCGTCCAATTTACAAGCCAAATTATTGTTATAAGGAAAGAGGTGGAATATGAATGGGCGGTGATGCTTTAACTTTTAAGCTTTTCGGACTCACTTTCAATACAACGAATATTGTTTCTGGACTGATTATCTACGCAATCGTGTTCTTCACTCTTTACGGGATGTCACGAAAGATCCAGATGAAGCCGACTGGTGCGCAAAATGTCTTTGAATGGCTAGTTGACTTCACTAACGGAATTGTGCGGAGTCAGATGCCGGCATCAGAACAAGGACATTATAGTTTCTTTGCTTTTGTTTTGTTTGTCTTTATCTTCTTTGCAAACCAATTCGGTTTAATTTTCCAATTCCATTGGAATGGGGCTGAAGTACTTAGAAGTCCAACGGCAGATCCAGTTGTTACGTTAACACTTTCTCTAATGGTAATGGTATTAGCACATGCTGCTGGGGTAGCACATAATGGCCTTGGCGGGTATCTTAAAGGATACACCAAGCCATTTACATTAATGCTGCCTGTTAACATTATTGAGGACTTTGCTAACTTCTTAACTCTAGGTCTCCGTATCTTTGGTAACATTTTTGCCGGTGAACTTTTAATGAGTTTAATTGCCAACATGGCATTCTCACATGGAGCCTTAACCATTATTCCAGGATTACTTTTGGAACTTGCATGGCAAGGATTCTCCGTATTTATCGGTTCAATTCAGGCATATGTCTTTGTAACATTAACGACGGTTTATATTTCTCGGAAGATTTCCGAATAATAATCCCTAAGGAGGAATTTTAAAATGGCATTAGGAGCAATTGCTGCAGGACTCGCGGCTATGGGTGCCGCTATCGGTGGTGGTATCGGTGATGGTATCTTAATCGGACACACTGTTGACAGTATCGCACGTCAACCAGAATTACAAAGTAGATTACAAGCAACGATGTTTATTGGTGTTGGTTTGATTGAAGCCATGCCTATTATTGCCATCGTTATTGGCTTCCTTGTTATGAACAAGTAATTATTTTAAGTTTTTAATTTTAAGATAAGGAGGTGTCAATAGATGTTTGTAAACAGTGTGTTAGCTGAATCAAACAGTTTATACATTGGTGACTTAGTATTCTACATCGTTACTTTTATTATCTTGATGCTACTGGTTAAGCATTTTGCTTGGAAACCGGTAACTGATATGATGAAGAAGCGTGCGGATAAGATTGCTAATGACATCGATAATGCTGCCCGTTCACGTGAAAGTGCTGAAAAAATGGCTGCAAAGCGTCAAGCTGAGTTACAAAGCTCCCGGCAAGAGGCTGCTGATATCGTAAGCAACGCTAAAAAGTCTGGTGAGACTCAACGAGCACAGATTGTTGAAACGGCGCAAAAAGATGCACAAGCTCTCAAGCAACAAGCACAAAAAGATGCTGAACAGGCACGTCGCGATGCATTAAACAGTGCTAAGGATGACGTTGCAAACTTATCTATTGAGATTGCTTCCAAACTCATCCAAAAAGAACTAAAGGCAGACGATCAAAAAGAATTGATCGATTCCTATATTGAAGGGTTGGTAGAACATGAGTCTTGATAAGAAGACGGTTGCTGATCGCTATGCGAAGGCACTGTTTGAATTGGTCGATGCTGATAATGAACTCGATCAAACTTATCAAGAATTAATTGCTTTACGCCAAGTCTTTGAGGACAACGAGGGATTGGACACCGCACTTGCGGGAGTTCAACTGTCACTTGATGAAAAGAAATCATTGATTAAAGATTTACAGCAGGGTGCTTCAAAGTACGTTGCCAATTTAATTCAAATGGTTTTTGATTACGGCCGCATTGACTGCATGGTCGCAATTATTGATGAGTTTGAACGGCGGTATGACCGTAAGATGAAACGGATGCATGCTGACGTTATCACAGCGATCCAACTCGATAAACAACAAGAGGATCAACTTAAAGCTAATCTTGCAAAGCGTTTTGGTGCTAATGAAGTTACCTTAACTAAACATGTTGATCCAGAAATTTTAGGTGGGGTTATTGTCCACGTTGATAATAAAACATTGGATGGTAGTCTCAGCTCAAAGATTAAGCAAATTCGTCGTTTACTAGTTAGATAAATATATCTTTTTTCAAAGAGGTGAGACCTTTATGAGCATTAAAACTGAGGAAATCAGTTCACTCATCAAAAAACAACTCGCCAACTACCAAGACAAAGTATCTGTCGAAGAAACGGGTACTGTTACCTATGTTGGTGATGGTGTTGCTCGTGCCGATGGCTTAGATAATGCTATGGCAGGTGAGTTGCTCGAATTTAGTAACGGGGTCTACGGAATGGCTCAAAACCTCGAAAGTAATGATGTGGGTATTGTTATTTTAGGGGATTACACAGGCATTCGTGAAGGAGACACCGTTAAGCGGACGGGTCGAATCATGGAAGTACCCGTTGGCGATGCATTATTGGGACGGGTTGTAGACTCACTAGGTCGTCCAATTGACGGTCTTGGTGAGATTAAGACAGATAAGACTCGCCCAATTGAACGTAAAGCTCCAGGTGTTATGGAGCGTAAGAGTGTTAGTGTACCACTTCAAACTGGTATTAAGGTTATTGATGCCTTAGTTCCAATTGGACGTGGTCAGCGTGAATTGATTATTGGTGACCGTAAAACAGGTAAAACTGCTATTGCATTGGACACCATTATTAACCAAAAGAACCAAGATGTAATTTGTATTTATGTTGCTATTGGTCAAAAGGAATCAACTGTTCGGGCTAGTGTTGAAACCCTTCGGAAATACGGGGCATTAGATTACACAATTGTTGTTTCAGCTAGTGCTTCTAACCCTGCACCTATGTTATATATTGCACCATATGCAGGGGCAGCGATGGGTGAAGAATTTATGTTCAATGGTAAAGATGTCTTAATTGTTTATGATGATTTATCAAAACAAGCGGATGCTTACCGTGAACTTTCATTAATTCTTCGTCGTCCTCCTGGTCGTGAAGCTTACCCTGGTGATATCTTCTATACTCACTCACGGTTGCTAGAACGTGCTGCTCGTTTATCTGATGATCTTGGCGGAGGTTCTATGACTGCTTTGCCAATTATTCAGACACAAGCTGGTGATGTTTCTGCATATATTCCAACTAATGTTATTTCTATCACTGATGGTCAGATCTTCTTGGATTCTGATGAATTCTATGCAGGTCAACGTCCAGCCATTGATGCTGGTACATCGGTTTCTCGTGTTGGTGGTGACGCTCAGGTTAAGGCAATGAAGAAGGTTGCTGGTACTTTACGTTTGGATATCGCTTCATATAACGAATTGGCATCATTTGCTCAATTCGGTTCTGACCTAGATGCAGCTACACAAGCTAAGTTGGCTCGTGGACAACGGACTATGGAAGTCTTAAAGCAAGGCTTACATGATCCGCTACCAGTAGAAGAACAAGTTGTAACATTATTTGCTCTTTCACGTGGCTTTATCGATAAGGTTGAGATTGAAGATGTTCAACGTTATGAAAGTGAATTGGCTGCTTACATGCATGCTAACCACCAAGACCTCTACGACACCATCAAGAAGACTGGTAAATTACCAGAAGGCGACGACTTGCAAAATGCTGTTGCTAAGTTCTCTGAATCATTTCAAGGAACCAAAAAGCAAGCCGCTGAAGAAAAATAGTTAATGATGATTAGTCGAAAGGACGGTGAGATTTAGTGCCAGCTTCACTCGCTGCAGTTAAACATAAGATTGATTCCACAAAGAGTACGCGTCAAATTACTTCGGCGATGCAAATGGTTTCAACCGCAAAACTGAATCAAATTCAACACCATACTCAGACCTACGAAGTATATGCTGAGAAGGTTAAGCAAATGTTGTCTGATCTGGTTAAATCTCACAGCGCAACATCTGCAGCTTCGCAAGATGATGTTTACGCTGCACTGTTTAAAAAGCGCGCAGTTAAAAAAACTGGGGTGCTTGTGATTACGTCTGACCGGGGTTTGGTTGGTAGTTATAATAGTAATATTATCAAGCAAACGCTAGATATGATGGCTAAGCACAATCTTGATAAAGACAACACCGTTTTCTTGACGGTTGGTAAGACAGGAACAGAATTCTTTAAGAAGCGAGGAATGAATGTCGTTTACGAATATTCAGGAGTTAGCGATGTTCCGACATATCGTGAGGTTCATAGCATCGTAAAGACTGCTGTTCAAATGTACAGTGACCAAGTATTTGATGAAATGTATATGGCTTATAGCCACTATGTTAACCGTATTACATCAAAAGTTATTGTTCACGATGTACTTCCAATTACCGAAAAATCATTACTTGAAGATGATGAAACAGTTGCAGAAGATAATGCAGAATTAAATAATTCTGATGTAAGTACTGCCCCTGTTTCATCTGAGTATGAATTTGAACCGTCAGATACGGAAATCATTTCTGCATTGGTTGCTCAATACGCAGAAAGCTTGATTTATGGAGCGATTCTTGATGCAAAGACATCGGAACACTCGTCAAGTGCTAATGCAATGCGATCAGCAACGGATAATGCTGATGACATTATCTCGACTCTCGAATTGCAATATAACCGAGCACGGCAGGCAGCTATTACCACTGAAATTACTGAAATTACTGGTGGTATGACTGCCCAAGAATAATTTTCTAACGTAGGAGGAAACAACATGAGTTCTGGTAAAGTTTTACAAGTTATCGGACCAGTTGTTGATGTTGAATTTCCCTTAGACGAAAAACTTCCTGAAATTAATGACGCTTTGAAGATTAAGGAAAGCGATGGCAAGACTTTAACGACTGAAGTTGCCTTGGAATTAGGTGACGGCGTTGTTCGAACAATTGCCATGGACGGTACTGATGGTCTTCAACGGGGTATGGAAGTTGAAAATACTGGGGCATCAATTAGTGTGCCAGTAGGTGATGATACTCTGGGACGAGTATTTAACGTCTTAGGTGAACCTGTTGACAACGGACCGAAATTTGGTCCTGATGCAAAACGGATGCCTATTCACCGTGATGCACCAAAGTATGATGACTTAAACAACGCTACTGAAATTTTGGAAACTGGTATTAAGGTTATTGATTTACTAGCTCCATATGTTCGTGGTGGTAAGATTGGTCTATTTGGTGGTGCCGGTGTTGGTAAGACCGTTTTGATTCAGGAATTGATTCACAATATTGCCCAAGGTCATAATGGTATTTCTGTCTTCACAGGTGTTGGTGAACGTACCCGTGAAGGTAACGATATGTACTATGAAATGAAGGCCTCTGGGGTTCTTGAAAAAACGGCCATGGTTTATGGTCAGATGAATGAACCACCTGGTGCCCGTATGCGGGTTGCCTTAACCGGTTTAACAATTGCGGAATACTTCCGTGATGTAAAAGGTCAAGATGTTCTTCTCTTTATTGATAACATCTTCCGGTTTACTCAAGCCGGTTCAGAAGTTTCTGCCCTTTTAGGCCGAATTCCTTCTGCCGTTGGTTACCAACCAACATTGGCTACTGAAATGGGTCAGTTGCAAGAACGGATTACTTCAACTAAGAAGGGATCAATTACGTCTATCCAAGCCGTTTACGTTCCTGCCGATGATTATACCGACCCTGCACCGGCTACAACATTTGCCCACTTGGATGCAACTACTAACTTGGAGCGGCGGTTAACTCAGATTGGTATTTACCCAGCTGTTGACCCATTAGCTTCGACTTCAACTGCTCTTACTCCAGAAATTGTTGGTAAAGAACACTATGAAGTTGCTACACAGGTTCAGCACGTTCTTCAACGATACCATGAACTTCAAGATATCATTTCTATTTTAGGTATGGATGAATTATCTGATGAAGAAAAGACTATTGTTGCTCGTGCACGGCGGATTCAAAACTTCCTCTCACAAAGCTTTAGTGTTGCTTCACAATTTACTGGTTTACCAGGTAAATATGTTCCATTAAAAGAAACAATCAAGGGCTTTAAGGAAATTCTTGCTGGTAAGTATGATGATCTTCCAGAAGAAGCTTTCCGTTTAGTTGGACCAATTGAAGACGTTGTTGAAAAGGCAAATAAAATGAAAGCTGATACTGACGAAGATAGCTCAGAAGACTAGGAGGGATAATTATGGCTGAAAATACTTTTAAGGTCACTATTATTACTCCAGATGGCACCGTCTATGATAATGAAAAGGTTACAATGCTCGTTATGAACACTGCAGGTGGACAAATGGGTATCATGGCTAACCACGTACCATTGATTGCTGCGCTAGAAATCAGTACAGTCCGAATTAAACATTCTGAAGGCACTGATGAAGTTGCTGCAGTTAACGGTGGGATCATTCAATTTGATGGTCATAATGCTATAATCGCAGCTGATAGTGCTGAAATGCCTGAAACAATTGATGTTGAGCGGGCACAGAAAGCTAAAGAGCGATCTGAGTCTGCAATTGCCGAAGCGAAGAAGAAGCATAATCAAAACGACTTATCACGTGCCGAGGTTCACCTTAAGCGTGCTATTAACCGTTTGAATGCTGCTTCCAAACAGCGCAACATTTAAGGTAGAATATTAATATAAAAAAGGGATTGTGGTTAACGCCATTATTCCTTTTTTATTTATCTGGAAATCTTATTTAATATAACGTTAAGCTTTTTTATAAAACGCTAATTTAATCTTATGATATGATATGATTAAATTTAGTTTAAAAGAAGGTGATCGATTGCAAATTACAGGATTACGGGCCTTGATTGAAATAGTGGTCCAACTTGCCTTTGTTTGGTTAGCATTTGCGGCCATTCAAGGGATTCATTTTGAACATTTTTTTAACCGACCACCGCGAACATTACCTTTACTCATTGTTTTGATGGCCACTGGACTAGGATATTTATGCGCAACGTTTTTCTTAAATATCTTAAGTGCAATTGGTAATTTGACATATTTAATTCGATAGTTATTACTGGAGGAACTTATGGAAAAAATTATTGTCAAGGGCGGTCAGCGATTAGCCGGTCGAGTGAAAGTGGAAGGGGCTAAGAATGCTGTTTTACCGATTCAAGCAGCATCTATTTTAGCTTCAAGCGGAAACGTACAATTAACAAACGTCCCAATCTTATCAGATGTAACAACGATGAATCAGTTATTGCGCTTCTTAAATCTTAAAGTAGATTTTGACGAAAAAAATCATTCACTTACACTTGATGCGTCTAACCCTGTCTCTTCAGAAGCACCCTTGGAATATGTTAGTCGGATGCGGGCTTCAATGGTTGTTCTTGGACCGCTCCTTGCTCGAACTGGACATGCGCAGATTGCATTGCCTGGAGGATGCGCGATTGGTTCACGGCCAATTGACCTGCATTTAAAAGGATTACGTCAGCTTGGTGCGATCATTGAACAGCATGATGGATATTTAGAAGCACGGGCGGATCATTTAATCGGTGATCATGTCTACTTAGACTTCCCAAGTGTAGGAGCTACACAGAACATTATGATGGCAGCTACTCTTGCTCAAGGAATAACGACAATTGAAAATGCAGCCTGTGAGCCAGAAATTGTTGATTTGGCAAACATGCTAAACAAGATGGGAGCACGGGTTCATGGTGCCGGAACCGAAATTATCCGTATTCAAGGAGTAAACTTTCTTCATGGATGTGAACATTATGTAATACCGGATAGAATTGAAGCTGGTACATTTATGATTGCAGCCGCGATTACAAATGGTGATGTTGTCGTTGAAGGAGCCATTGCTAAGCATAATTCTCCATTAATAGCTAAACTTGAGGAGATGGGCGTAACGGTTGTTGTTCAAGAAGACGGGATTCGCGTTTTAGGGACTTCGGTTTTAATCCCTACTAATATCAAGACGCTGCCATACCCCGGCTTTCCTACCGATCTTCAGCCCCAAATGTCAGTTTTACAATTGCTAGCTAATGGAACGAGTATGCTTGATGAGACTATTTTCGAGAAAAGATTCATGCATCTTGAAGAATTAAGACGAATGAATGCCGATTTTCAAATTAATGGTCCAGTGGCCGTCCTCAATGGTCCAACACATTTTAGCGGAGCGGAGGTTGCTGCTTCTGACTTGCGTGCTGGAGCTGCTTTAGTTTTAGCTGGCTTAGTGGCTGATGGAATAACACAGGTCCGTAATCTGAAGTATATTGACCGTGGTTATTATCATTTTCACCAAAAGTTACAACAATTAGGCGCAAAGATCGACCGGGTTGATTTTGAAGATAAAATTAAATTAGATGTAAAACCATCAAAAAATAAAACTAACCAAGACTAGGGGAAATGCTTGAAATCGCAAGCCACTCCTGTATTGACCCCTATTTTGTGGTATAATTACGAACGATATTAACGAGTTTAGTGTTAACACTTTACTAGCTAAAAGGAGAATAAATTAATGGCAAAGGATATTGGAATTGATTTAGGAACTGCCAATGTTTTGATTTATGTTCAAGGTAAAGGCATTGTTCTAAATGAACCGTCAGTTGTTGCGGTTGATACAAAGACCAATAAAGTATTGGCTGTTGGTTCGGAAGCTTACCGAATGGTTGGCCGGACCCCTAGCAATATTCGGGCTATTCGTCCATTAAAGGATGGAGTTATTTCCGATTTTGATGTGACCCAGGAAATGCTCTCGTACTTTATTGGCAAGCTGAGTGTTAAAGGGTTTATGTCAAAGCCAAATATTATGATCTGTGCCCCAACTAACATTACAGAGATTGAACGAAAGGCGATCATTCAAGCGGCTGAGCAATCAGGTGGCGGAAAGGTTTATCTTGAATATGAACCTAAAGTTGCTGCAATCGGGGCTGGCCTTGACATCTTTAAACCTCGTGGAAACATGGTTATTGATATGGGTGGTGGAACTAGTGATATTGCTATCCTTTCATTAGGAGATATCGTTTCTAGTCAATCGATTCGAATGGCTGGTGACAAAATGAATAGCGATATTGCTTCTTACATTAAAAATAAGCATGGGTTAGTCATTGGTGAGCATACTGCTGAAAAGATTAAGATGGATTTAGGAACAGCTCTCCGTGTGGATGATCCAGAGACAATGGATGTCCGTGGACGGGATGTTGCTACTGGTATGCCAAAGCAAATCACTGTTAATGAAAATGAGATTGAAGAAGCATTGCATGATACACTTGAGCAAATTGTATCAGCAGCGATCAGTGTCTTGGAAACCATTCCACCAGAATTAGCTAGTGATATTATTGACCGAGGAATTATGTTAACTGGTGGGACCTCATTGTTAAAGGGAATTGATCAGTTATTTAGTGCTCGGCTAAAGGTACCAGTTGTTGTTTCTCAGGACCCATTGGATAACGTTGCTAAGGGTGCTGGTGAGATGTTGGAACGGATGCAAAAAACTGAGCGAAAGAAGTAATTAAAAATGGTCGGGATGTTATGTCGGTTTATTCGTTGGTACCAACGCGCAATATCGGCACGTCGCCAATTTCGAGTATGTCGGTTTATGCCGTCATGTTCACAATATATGCTTGAGGCTCTCCAACGATTTGGCCTAAAAGGGTTATTACTTGGATGCTGGCGGATTCTTCGGTGCCAGCCTTTTTGCCGTGGCGGATATGATCCTGTCCCAAATCATTTTACTTTTCGTCGTCAGTAGCAATAATAGTTATTAAGGGTGAAAAAGTGTCAAAGAAAGATAAAAAAATAGAAGTCAGCGTTAAAGATATTGAACGTCGTAATCAACCAGTTCAGCAAATATTTATTGGTGACCGATTGATTGGTGAAGTTGTAACCGATAATGAACGTTTCAAAGCAATGCTGATAAATGACCAGAGCGAATTTTACGTTCGTTCTCAAGAAGAAGGTTTAGAAATAATCCTTCAACAATACCATCTTCACCAGCATTAGTTTGGTGAACCATCCTCTTTAATTAATATTTTGTAAAGGAGTTTGGTAATGCAACGTTCACAAAATGATGTAGAGAGTCGAATTGATTGGGGAATTATATTCTGTGTCCTCTTACTAGCTTTAATTGGTCTTGCTTCAATATATGTGGCTGCGGTTCATGACCGTCAACAAACTAGTGTTGCTCGACAGGTTATTACTCAATTAGTTTGGTATGCGGTTGGAACCATTTTAATCATTGTTATTATGCAGTTTGATGCTGAACAATTATGGAAATTGGCGCCGATTGTATATTGGCTAAGTGTGTTCCTAATGTTTGCCATATTGGTCTTTTATAGTCGGGCTTATTACGCAAGTACAGGGGCTAAAAGCTGGTTTGCAATCGGGCCGTTCACGTTTCAACCATCAGAAATAATGAAACCTGCGTATATTCTGATGATGGGACGTGTTATTACGACTCATAATAATCGTTATAGCGTTCATACGGTTGATTCCGACTGGCGTTTAATTGGAACCATGTTTTTATGGTTGTTGCCAATCTTAATTTCCCTTAAGTTTCAAAATGACTTTGGGACAGGGTTAGTATTCTTCGCTATTTTTTGCGGAATGATATTAGTTTCAGGAGTAACTTGGCGAATTTTGGCGCCCGCTGCTACAGTCTTAGTTGTTGTAGGTGGGTCTGCCTTAGCAATGGTGACAAGTTCCGTTGGTCGTCAAATTCTTGAGCATGTTGGCTTTCAGGCTTACCAGTTTGACCGTGTTGATACCTGGCTTCATCCTGAGCAAGATACTACTAACCAGGGGTATCAGTTATGGCAAAGCATTAAAGCTGTAGGTTCAGGTGGAATTACAGGAACTGGATTCAATAATTCTAAAGTGTATGTTCCTGTTCGTGAATCAGATATGATTTTCTCTGTTATCGGTGAAAATTTTGGGTTTATTGGTGGAGTTTTATTAATTCTTATTTATTTGTTACTAATTTATTTAATGATTCGGGTAACATTTGATACCAAGAACGAATTTTATGCTTATATTTCAACCGGAGTTATCATGATGATTCTATTCCACGTGTTTGAAAACATTGGGATGAACATTGGACTTCTACCATTAACTGGGATTCCATTGCCATTTATTAGTGCGGGGGGATCTTCATTAATCGGTAACTTGATTGGGATTGGGATGGTAATGTCGATGCGTTACCACCACCATTCGTATATGTTTAGTAGTAATCGTGAATTTAGATAGCGGGGTCATAAAATGTCAAAGAGTTATTTTTGGGTAAAAGAACAAGCTGATGGTACTAAGCGGATCGGGTTAAATGATGCCGGCCGTGATGAACTAGGTGAAGTAAGTTTTATTGATGTACCAGCAGTAGGAACAACCCTTAAGCAAGCCGATAAGTTTATTGCAGTTGAAGCAGAAAAAGCAGTTACTGATGTCGATAGTCCTGTTGATGGCAAGATTACTAAGATAAATGAAGCGGTTGTTGATGATCCAGCAGGCTTAAATTCAAAAGATGAAAATAAGAACTGGATTGTTGAAGTTAAGTAATTAAATAGTTCAAAAGACTGAGAAAAATAATTTTCCCAGTTTTTTTATTTTGGCTTAAATGTAGCGGACAATTGAAGTTCATGGTATACTTAAAGTTCTAGGAAAACGGTTAAGATAAAAATATTTAAGGTGGTATTTATAATGACCAAAAAACTACATATCGCTTTATTGTTCGGCGGAAACTCTTCAGAACACGATGTATCGAAGCGGTCGGCGCACAATATTTATGATGCCTTGGATAAGGATAAATATGATGTAAGCCTCTTTATGTTCACCAAAGACGGAATTTTACTTAATAATGAGGACTCACAAAAAATCTTTGATGGTCAGCCTGAAGATCAGGTAGTAAATGAAGCTTATCGTAAGATGGATTTATCCAGTCCTTTAGCACCAATTATGGCGTTAAACGAGCAAGAAGAGATTGACTTCTTCTTCCCGGTTATTCATGGAAACTTAGGTGAAGACGGAACAATTCAAGGCCTCTTTAAGTTATTAAATAAGCCTTACGTTGGTTCTAATATTTCAGCAAGCGCAATGGCCTTTGATAAGGACCTTACTAAAAAGATTATTACCCAAGCCGGGATTCGCAATACTCCTTATGTTTTAGTTACTCCAGAAAATCGAGTAGATTACTCATGGGGCCGAATTGAAGAACAGCTTGGTAATCTTACTTTTATTAAACCTGCAAAACAGGGATCATCGGTTGGTATCCACCGCGTTACTAATGCTGAGGAATATGAAGCGGCACTTAATGATGCATTCAAATATGACTATAAGGTGTTAGTAGAACAAGGAATTGACCGGCCACAGGAAGTTGAAATTTCAATCTTAGGTAATGAACATCCAATTGCTTCAAAATTAGGAGCGGTACGGGTTCCTGAAGATGATTTATTCTACGATTACGAAAATAAATTCGTTGATGCTAGCGGGGTCGTTTTTGAACTACCAGTTAAGTTGCCACAATACTTAGTTGACGAAATTACTGACATGGCCTTAAAAGCATATAAGGCATTAGGGATGAAAGGATTAGCTCGTATTGATTTCTTGGTTGATAGCAATAATGTGCCATACTTAGGTGAGCCAAATACATTGCCTGGATTTACTAATATCAGCCTATATCCTCAAATGTGGGAAGTTTCAGGAATTTCGTACTCAGAACTAATTGATCGGTTAATTCAATTAGGACTAGAGGAATTTGAACGTAATAGCAAGATTAAATATGATTTCCGTAAACTTGGCACAGAACGTGTTGGGCAAAAGAAATATAATAATTAGTAAAGATACCGATAGAGGTTCAGAGTTCAATTTATCGAGCTTTGAACCTCTATTATGTACAATTCACAATCAATATATTTAGAATAAGCAAAAGTCTGATATATTAGTATTGAAGTGCGACGTTTTTATAATATAATATAGGTACATAACAATGTGAACGTCAATTATGCCAGTATTGACGCTGTTTATAGCGATTGAGATCACACGGGGGTGACTTTAGTTAGCGATTTTATGTAGTTATTTTTTATAATATTATTAAGGACAAGCATTTAATTAGTATTAATTTATTTAGTGTTTTATAATAATGTGACTATTAATAAGTTAATGATTGCTAAGTTCTTAATAGTGGTATAATACGATTGGCAATAGTCCATTTTATAAAGGATTTTTATATTCAACAATTATGATTAAGGAAGGTAAACAATGAAACTCCGAGGAGACGTATTAAAACAAATTCGTCGCAAGCGTGGATTGTCCCAGACAGCCCTAGCTGAAGGGATTTGTACCCAGGCGACGATTAGCCTAATGGAAAAACAAAATCGCTTACCCAAAATGGATATTTTAACGGCAATATGTGAACGCTTAAATATTTCTTCTGATCGAATTGTCGAAAATGAAGTTAGTGGAATCAATGAAACATTTAACCAAATTGTTGATAGTTTAATTTCACGTAATTTTGAAGATGCTTCAACTCTTTTAAAAAAGGTTCATGTTAAAAATCTGGAAAGTGATTTTGACAAGCAACGTTACTACTACCTTGTTGGGATGGTTCAGGTAGAAAGTGATCAGCTTGATGAAGCTATTTTTAATTTTGAATTGGTATTGACACAGTTTGCTACTACTAGTGCTAATATCTACTTGGCAATGACAACTGCAGGGATGGCATTAGCATATTTAAAGCGGGGAGATAAAGAACGAGCTGCACGTTTAACTAATCGTTCAGTAAAATTAATCGATAATAAGAAGCTAATTGGTAGTCTTCATCAATGGGCTTCAATTGATTGTCAAATTTCAGAATTATACCTTCAACTTGATGATCCTGATAACGCCATTGATGTTGCGAATAAAGGGATTGAACTGTGCCGTGAACATGATTCTTTATTCTTGTTAGATGAGCTTTACCTATGTATAGGTCGGAGCTATCTTTTAAAAGACGAACCAGAAAAAGCTAAAGAATCACTAGAGATTGCTAAAAGCCTTAGCATTGCTCGTCATGGCTCTGTAACTGAAAACACAATTTTATTAGAATTAAAGAATTTAGAAGTTTAAAAAGAGGCAGTATTTAGGAAATGAGTTTTTCTTAAATACTGCTTTTTTATTATCTTGTAGTTTGATAGAAACTATTTAATATTAAGCTTACGAAATTTTCCGGGAGAGATTCCGACAGTTTCTGTAAAGGCACGGATAAAACTGCTGTAATTTTTATAACCACTAAAATATCTTTAATAAAATGACTGGTTCAGCGGAAGAGTCAGTCATTTTTTTGTTTTTTAATTATTTATCCGTATAAATTTAATAAATTCATAAACTATTTTAAATAGTCTTCAAATAATATCAATGATTTTTACATTAGTTAATATACATATAAAGGACATTAGTATTATTAACCCTTAATTAACCAAAAAATAAATTATTTATTTCACATGCATAAACTAATTCAACAATAAGATAGACAAAGATTTATTGAATGTATAAAAGCAATTTTCACAATTGATCAGTATTAATTTAAATAATTTCTCTTGATTTATCCGTATAAATACTTTATAGTTATAGTTGTTCAATGAAAGCGCGTTCATGTTCATGGAATAACCTAT
Source organism: Limosilactobacillus albertensis (assembly GCF_014145555.1). Lineage (NCBI taxonomy): Bacteria > Bacillati > Bacillota > Bacilli > Lactobacillales > Lactobacillaceae > Limosilactobacillus > Limosilactobacillus albertensis. The sequence continues at coordinate 86,901 of NZ_JACIVD010000066.1, read as the reverse complement.
CACTTTTTAATTTTTAAGGAGGATGAATGTGATGGCAAAAGCCGAAAAGAAAATATCAAGTGCATTTATCTACTTCTTCGGATCATTTGGAGGAATCCTATTTGGTTACGATATCGGTGTTATGACCGGAGCCTTGCCATTTCTGCAAGCCGACTGGCACCTTGAAAATGCAGCTTCGTTAGTTGGTTGGATTACCTCTGCGGTTATGTTCGGGGTAATTTTTGGTGGCGCATTAGCTGGTCAGCTTTCTGATAAGTTTGGTCGCCGGAAAATGATTTTAATGTCTGCAATCGTCTTTATGGTCTTCTCTGTTTTATCTGGTGTTTCACCGGATATGGGCGAGACTAGTGCTTACTACTTAATTATCGTACGGATGCTCTTAGGTTTGGCAGTTGGGGCTGCTTCAGCATTAGTTCCTGCTTATATGTCTGAAATGGCACCGGCCAGTGCGCGGGGACGATTATCCGGATTGAACCAGACAATGATTGTTTCCGGAATGTTGCTTTCATACGTGGTTGACTTCTTATTAAAAGATCTTCCTGGTGAATGGGCATGGCGTTTGATGCTAGGATTAGCTGCCGTTCCTGCTTTGATCTTATTCCTCGGTGTTCTTCGCTTACCTGAATCACCACGGTTCCTATTACGTAAGGGTGACGAAGCACAAGCACGACGGGTCTTAACTTACATTCGTAAGAATCCGGCAGAAATCGATCAAGAACTAGCAAGTATTAAGGAAACTGCTAAAGAAGAACGTCAGGCAAATTCAAAGACAAGCTGGTCAACACTATTTAGCAGCAAGTATCGTTATCTTGTTATTGCGGGGGTTGGGGTAGCTGCCTTCCAACAATTCCAAGGTGCTAATGCAATTTTCTACTACATCCCGTTAATTGTTCAAAAAGCAACTGGTCAAGCTGCTTCTTCAAACTTAATGTGGCCAATTGTTCAAGGGGTTATCTTAGTTATCGGTTCCCTAGTTTACATGTGGATTGCTGATAAATTTAACCGTCGGACATTGTTGATGGTTGGTGGTGCTGTTATGGGACTTTCCTTTATCTTGCCAGCAATTATTAACTGGATGATGCCAAACATGAATCCGATGACAATTGTTGTGTTCTTATGTATCTATGTTGCTTTCTATTCTTTCACTTGGGCTCCATTAACGTGGGTACTTGTTGGAGAAATCTTCCCGCTCGCTATTCGGGGTCGGGCATCTGGATTAGCTTCTTCATTTAACTGGATTGGATCATGGTTAGTTGGTCTAATCTTCCCAATCATGACTGCAAGTATGCCTCAAGAAGCTGTCTTTGCGATCTTCGGTGTTATCTGTATCTTAGGAGTTATCTTTGTTAAGACCTGTGTTCCTGAAACTCGTGGTCATACGCTCGAAGAAATTGAAGAACAAGGAACCAACCGTGGCCGAGTAAAGGCAAGTAATCCTGAAAATTAGGAGGAATATTCAATGAATTTACGTGAAACAGCGACCCAAATTAAAAATGGTCAGACTTCACTTGGAATTGAATTAGGGTCAACGCGAATTAAGGCCGTTTTAATTAATACCGATTTTGAAACGATTTCGTCAGGTAGCTATACTTGGGAAAATCAATTTAATGATGGAATTTGGACTTACCCCCTTGATCAAGTATGGGAAGGAATTCAATCGGCTTATTCCCAAATTAAAGCTGATGTTCAGAGCAAGTATCACACTGGCTTGACAGATATTAGTTCTATTGGTGTCAGCGCCATGATGCATGGCTATCTTCCTTTCGACAAGGAAAATCAACTGCTAGTACCATTTAGGACCTGGCGGAATAATATTACAGAAGAATCTGCTGACAAATTGACAGAGCTATTTAACTTTAATATTCCGCAGCGTTGGAGCATTGCGCACCTCCATCAGGCAATTCTTAATCAGGAACCGCATGTTAAAGATGTTGATTTCATTACAACCCTAGCTGGATATGTTCATTGGAAACTTTCTGGTGAAAAAATTCTTGGAATTGGTGATGCATCTGGAGTCTTTCCAATCGATGATCAAACATTAACTTACCGCCAAGACCTTATCGAGAAATTTAATGAATTACCAGAAGTACAACAATATTCATGGCAGTTAAAGGAGATCCTGCCATCAGTAGAAATTGCTGGTCATAATGCTGGAAAATTAACAGATGCCGGGGCTAAATTGCTAGATCCTAGCGGTACCTTATCTGCAGGTAGTTTAATGGCTCCTCCAGAAGGGGATGCCGGCACTGGAATGGTTGGAACAAATAGTGTTCGGAAACGAACCGGTAATATTTCTGTTGGGACCTCAGCATTTTCAATGAATGTTTTAGATGCGCCATTGAAGAAGCTCCATCGTGATATTGACATTGTTACGACGCCAACTGGTGACCCAGTCGCAATGGTTCATATCAATAATTGTTCATCTGATATTAACGCATGGGTTGGATTATTTAGAGACTTTGCCGATGCAATTGGGGCTAAGATTGATACCAACACATTGTATGAAACATTATTTGATTCAACAGTTCGTTCAGATCCTGATGCAGGCGGACTTATCAATTATAGCTATCTTTCTGGCGAAAACATTACCAAAATTCAAGCGGGACGGCCATTATTTGTTCGGACACCAAATAGTAAGATGAACCTTGCCAATTTCTTCCTAACACAACTCTATGCGGCATTTGCGCCATTAAAGATTGGAATGGACATCTTATTAAATGAGGAACATGTTCAAACAGACGTTATGGTTGCACAAGGGGGCCTCTTTGGTACGCCGGTTATTGGTCAACAGGTTCTTGCTAATACCCTGAATATTCCAATTACAATCATGAATACTGCTAGTGAGGGTGGCCCATGGGGGATGGCTGTTCTTGCCAAGTATGCAGAAACAAACGCAGCCGAATCATTAGCTGATTACTTGGATGAACAGGTATTCAAGAATCCAGAAAGCATGACCTTGACACCGGAATCGGCAGGAGTAAAGGGCTATGAAAGTTTCATCAAGCGTTACCAAGCTGGCTTGCCCGTCGAGTCGCTTGCTGGAAAAGATATTAGTGAACGTGATGCGGAGAAAGGAAGTAATTAATAGATGCTAGAAGAACTAAAAAAAGAAGTCTATGATGCAAATATGAGACTTCCTAAGTTAGGATTAGTTTCCTTTACATGGGGAAATGTTTCTGGAATTGACCGTGAAAAGGGCTTGTTTGTTATCAAACCTTCTGGAGTTCCATACGATGAGATGAAACCGGAAGATATGGTTGTTGTTAACTTGGATGGTGAGGTAGTCGAAGGTGACTTGAATCCATCCAGTGATACCCCAACCCACACCTATCTTTATAATCATTTTCCAAAGATTGGCGGGGTTGTTCACACCCATTCACCATGGGCGGTATCTTTTGCAGCAGCACGGATGGATGTTCCAGCGATGAATACTACTCATGCGGATACTTTCTATACTGACGTGCCAGCTGCTGATGCCTTAACGAAGGAAGAAATTGAAGAAGATTACGAGGGTAACACTGGGAAAGTAATCGTTCGTTCTTTCAAGGAGCGGGGGCTAGACTATGAAGCTACACCAGCTGCATTAGTTATGCAACACGGTCCATTTACCTGGGGACCAACACCTGATAAGGCAGTCTATAACGCAAAGGTGCTTGAAGTAGTAGCAGAGGAAGACTATCATGCAATGCAATTAACGCATAAAGACCTTCACCTGCCGCAATACTTACTTGATAAGCACTATTACAGAAAGCATGGTGCCAATGCTTATTATGGACAAAATAATGCCCATTCTAAGGACCATGCAACTCACGCTTAATTAATTTGGTAGCTACATTTAAAACTTTTTAGGATAAAAGGAGTGTAATCTCATGGATATTAAGAATTATGAATTTTGGTTTGTTACTGGTAGTCAATTCCTTTATGGTGAAGAACAATTAAAGTCTGTTGCTGCTGATGCTGAAGACATCGTTAACAAGTTGAATGAAAGCGGCAAATTACCATATAAAGTTGTTTTCAAGGGTGTAATGACCACTGCTGAAGGAATTACTAAGTTTATGAAGGAAGCAAACTACAACGACAATGTTGCCGGTGTTATGACATGGATGCATACCTTCTCACCAGCTAAGAACTGGATTCGTGGGACAAAACTTTTACAAAAGCCATTACTTCACTTAGCAACTCAATACTTAAACAAGATTCCATACGACACGATTGACTTCGATTACATGAACTTGAACCAATCTGCTCACGGTGACCGTGAATATGCTTACATTAACGCTCGTCTTCAAAAACACAACAAGATTGTTTACGGCTTCTGGGGTGACGAAGAAGTTCAAGAAGAAATCGCTGATTGGCAAAATGTTGCTGTTGCTTACAATGAAAGTTTTAACATTAAGATTGTTCGTTTCGGTGACACAATGCGGAATGTTGCTGTTACTGAAGGGGACAAGGTCGAAGCTCAAATGTTCCTTGGCTGGACAGTTGACTACTGGCCAGTAAGCGAATTGGTTGAATATGTTAACGGCATTAGTGAAGATGAAATTGATGCTGCATACAAGGACCTTGAAAGTAAGTATGAAATGGTTCAAGGTGACAATACTAAGGAACACTATGAACACTCAGTACGTTACCAACTTCGTGAATATCTTGCATTGAAGAAGTTCATGGACGAAAAGGGCTACACAGGCTTTACTACTAACTTTGAAGACTTACACGGCCTTGAAGAATTACCTGGGTTAGCTGCTCAATTATTAATGCGTGATGGCTACGGCTTTGGTGCTGAAGGTGATTGGAAGTCTGCTGGAATGGACCGCTTATTGAAGATCGCTGCTGATAATGTAGCTACTGCCTTTATGGAAGACTACACTCTTGATCTTCGTGCTGGTCACCAAGCAATTCTTGGCTCCCATATGCTCGAAGTTGACCCAACAATTGCTTCAGACAAGCCACGGGTTGAAGTTCACCCGCTTGACATCGGTGGCAAAGATAACCCTGCACGGTTAGTATTTACTGGTCGTGAAGGTAAGGCTGTCGACGTTACCCTTTCATACTTCAATGATGGTTACAAGGTTATCGGTTACTCTGTTGATTGCCACAAGCCAGAAGCTGAAACACCACATCTTCCAGTTGCTAAACAATTATGGACACCAACTGTTGGTCTTAAAGAAGGGGCAGAACGGTGGATGCATGCTGGCGGCGGACACCATACAATTTTGAGCTTTAGCTTGAAGCCACAACAAATTAAAGACCTCTTTGAAATGTTAGAAGTTAAAGTTGATTTTATTGAATAATAAATCCGCATAATACTTATGAGAGAGAAGCAATTATCCTCGGTGTACCTCGAGTCGAGATAATGGCCTCTCTTTTTTATCTATGAGGAGTAATAAAATATGAAAACAGAAAAAGAAAAAATGCTAGCTGGAGAAGTATTCAATGTTTATGATCCAGAATTAGTTAAGGAGCGCCGATATGCCCGTCAGTTGGTTGAACGATTCAATGCTCTTGGCGAAATGAATCCAACCGCAAGCATTGCCTTGATCCGTCAATTATTTGGTCATGTTGGAGCCAATTGCGAAGTTCATGCACAGTTTAAATGTGATTATGGTTACAACATTTATGTAGGTGATGACTTCTTCGCTAACTATGATTGCGTAATGCTTGATGTGAGTCCCATTCGGATTGGTAAGCATTGCCTGTTAGGCCCACGGGTCCAGTTGTATACCGTTAATCATCCATTGGACCCTAAATTACGTCGCAACGGTGCTTATGGACAGAGTGAGGACATTAATATTGGCAATGATGTATGGATTGGTGGCGGAGCAGTTATTTGCCCTGGTGTGACTTTGGGCAATAATGTCATTGTTGGTGCAGGAAGTGTTGTTACTAAATCATTCGGTAATAATGTAGTTATTGCAGGTAATCCAGCACGCATAATTAAAGAAAATCCGTATTTTGAATAAAATCTGGGATTATTTCCCAGGTTATTTTTAGGCTGAAATGTATATAAAGAAGGAGCCAAAGTAAGATCAATTACGTGTGATCTTATCTTGGCTCCATTTTTTAATATTTAAGATTGTATTCGTAAACTAATGCTGGTTCTTTACCGACCCGTGTAAAGTTATTTAAGTTATTAATTGCTGTCATTTCATTATCGCTTAATACAAAATCATAAATATTTATATTTTGTTTAATTCGTGCTTCGTGAACTGATTTTGGAATAAAAGCAACGCCACTTTGGAGATGCCAACGAAGGACGATTTGGGCTGCGGATTTATTATGCTTAGCGGCAATTTGGTTTAACGTTGGATTATCAAGGATGGTACCACGCCCAAGAGGACTCCATGCCTGGGTCACAATATTGTGTTCTTTATCGTACTGGACTAATGGCTGTTGGTTTAGACGCGGATGCCGTTCAATTTGATTAATAACCGGCATTTCTTGTGCTTGTGTAGCAAGGTATTGAAGGTGAATCATTTGATAGTTGCTTACGCCGATTGAACGAGTTAATCCTTCTTTTTTTAATTCCTCTAGAGCTGCCCAGGTATCAAAGAAAGCTCGTTCAATTGGCCAGTGAATAAGAAGAAGATTAACATAATCAAGCTTTAACTTTTGGAGTGAGTCCTTGATGGAAGTAATTGTCTGCTTAAATCCTTGATTGGGCTCGGATACTTTAGTAGTAATAAAAAGTTCTTCACGTGGCAGGTTAAGTTCTTTAAGTGCATTACCAACTTCTGCTTCGTTTTTATATAACTGTGCTGTGTCAAAAAGGCGGTATCCCGCATCGTAGGCATATTTAATCGCTGACGTAATCGTACTTTGATCTGTGATTTTATATAAGCCGAATCCTTCTTGCGGCATTGATTGACCATCTGCGAGTACTAGTTGCTTTACTTTGTTATTCATTTGTCTTCTCCTTTGTAGTGAGTGGGGCGGTTGATTGTCCCTTGATAATCTTTGGTGTATAGACTTTTGATTCAACTTCTTCGCCAGCAATCATTTTTAGGATCATTTTACCAGCATCTTCCCCCAGTTGACGTTTGGGATGATTAGCTGTCGTAAGGCTAGGAGAAATGATTTGCGCCATTTCATAGTTATCAAAACCAATTACTGAGATATCGTTTGGTACTTCTTTTCCCTGCTTATGGAGGTGACTAATAATTCTTGTTGCTAGCTGATCGTTATAGCAGGCAATGGCAGTGATTTCCTGGTTGCTATTGAGCATCATATCAACCTTTTTTATGATATTTTCATAGGGGTCGCTTGACTGATACATGATAACGTTTGAGCTTGTAGTCGGAATATTATTATCTTGGTATGCCTTAATCATTCCTGCCATTCGATCGACACCTTGCTGGTCATTTATTTGAAATACGCCAAGGATATTAGTGTGCCCGAGTTCAAAAAGGTAGTTCACCAGTTCTTCTTCTGCTTCGCGGTCTTTTGTTAGCAAGGACGGAAACTCAAAACCTGGATAAGTAGAGTGAAAGAGAATTGTTGGAATTTTATACTTTTGAACTTGGCGATATAGGTCTAAGTTTGGATTAGGCATAGCACTTTCGGTTGGTTCGATAATTAAGCCGGCAATTTGAAGATCAAGCATATTTAAGATTGTTTGCCGTTCCCTATTATGGTCATTAAGAGTATTACCAACAATCATTGAATAGCCTTGTTCAGTGACGATACTGTCGATGCCAGAAATAATTGGCGGGAAGATATAGTCAGCAATATGAGTACTAATAACCCCGATTATTTTATTCTTTTCGTTTTTTGTCCAGTCGCGTTGCCAATCCTGAACAAACATTCCGCCACCTTGAATTCGATAGATATAGTGTTCGTTTTCAAGGTCGCCGACAGCCCGTCGAATAGTATAGCGGGAGACATTAAAACGTTTCATTAGGGCACTTTCAGTTGGTAATTTTTCATTAATTTTATATTTTCCGTCAATGATTTCATTCCGTAAAGTTTGTTTTACTGTTTCATATTTCACTTCCAATGCTTTGCGCTCCCATCTTAATAGAATTAACTTTAAATATATAAAAAATGCTTCATATAATTAGCGAAATGCTAACGTTTATGAGGCATTTGATTGATTTTATCTTGATATTTAGAACCGACGCTTCTTTGGATTTTCGATTTGCTTGTTATCCAAATCGGTCCGTACTACTAAAACATCACAAATAGCTGTCCGAGTAACAAATTCAGTAACTGAACCAATTAAAATTCGTTCAACAGCGTTTAGTCCAGTAGCACCAATCATGATTAAGTCAGCACCCATTTCTTTTGGCACATCCCGTGCAATAATTGTCTTAGGAGCACCATATTCAATTGAGTAGCTAGCGTTTGCAACACCGTGTTCTTTAGCATAATCAATGTACTTATCTAAAGTCTTCTTTGCAGTTTCTGTAACCTGCTCAACCATTGAAGTATCAAAACTGGAGATATTTTGGAATGCACGGGTGTCAACAACGTGAAGCAAACGTAATTCAGTGTCTGTACCGTTACGCTTTGCAACAGCAACAGCCTTCTTAAAAGCTAATTCAGCTTCTTTGGAACCGTCGACTGGAACTAAAATGTGTTTATATTCTTGTGCCATAATTTTAGTGCCCTCCTGAAATCTTTATATTATATACTTATTATACACTTTTTCACTATTGAGCGTAAAGCACCAGTGAAACATTACTTTCGGTGATTTACGCGAAGATCAGCAGTAATCGCAAACGCCATTAATGTCTCGCAGACACAGCCGATAATTACCATAACAACAAGGAAACCGGTACTATTGGTCCATCCCGCGATGACACATAAGATCCCGACAATTGTCATAACAATTCCCCAGTTTTTTAGTTGGGGAGCCAAGTACTTGCTTTTATTTGGATCAAAAACAAGAAATGGCTTGTGGACATGAGTTAAAAGGAAAATTCCTTCAAAAAGAGCGATGAGGCCGAATAGCGTCATTAGCAGTGATAACAACATAAAAAATCTATCCTATCTATAATAAAATTAAAAATGGCGTGGTAGTAAGTTTGCCTACTATCACGCCACCGAATATGTACGAAAACTCCGTTGGTGCCGTTAATTGTCATTCAGTGTTGACCTGTGTTTAAGACAGGTGGGACACGGCTGCCTAATATTCAACTACCAAGTGTAAAGGCATGTTGTCCAAAAGGCGATGCACTAGTCCCAAAGTAATAAGACTGTAAGGCAAACCTGCGTTTAGACAACGCGTACACTACAGAATTTTCACCTTTATAATAGCATTTTTACTTGATTGGTGCAATTATTTGCGCGGGTGATGCTGACCGCGTAAAGTTTGTTGTTGCGCTTTTCGTATTTGCCAATATTGGCGCCCTAGGCTTGTTTCAAAACGACCGTTACTTTTAGGCTGGTAGTATTGAGCGTCCTTAATTCGGTCAGGCAAATATTGCTGGGCTACCCAATCATGGGGATGGTCATGTGGAAAGTCGTAATCAATCCCGTGCCCTAACTTAGCAGCTCCCTTATAGTGGGCATCCTTAAGGTGGGCAGGGACATCGCCAAAACCGCCTTGACGGACTTGCGCAAGGGCTTCATCAATTGCGTTAATTCCTGAATTAGATTTTGGCGAAAGACATAGCTCTATTACAGCATCAGCAAGTGGAATTCGTGCTTCCGGAAAACCAACTCTTTCTGCGGTTTGGACTGCCGTGACAGCTCGTTGTACAGCAGGCATATTGGCAAGTCCAATGTCTTCATAGGCAGTTACCATTAGACGGCGTGCGATAACGGTAAGGTCGCCGGCTTCAATTAATCGTGCCAGGTAATGAAGTGCAGCATCTGTATCTGAACCGCGGATTGACTTCTGAAATGCCGAAATAACATCATAGTGAGCATCGCCGTCTTTATCAGCAGCCAAGGACTTTTTTTGGACACTTTCTTCAATGATCGGTAGTGTAAGATGAATCTTGCCATCTTCACTTGGATCAGTTGATTTAGCAGCGAGTTCCAAACCGTTTAACGCGCTACGAAGGTCGCCATTCGTTGCTGCAACTAGTTGATTTTCCGCATTCTCTTCTAAAATTAGTGGTAAATTGCCTAAGCCACGCTCTTTATCGACTAATGCACGGTGGATTGCAATCTTCATTTCATCTACCGAAAGAGGATGGACAGGGAAAATTTGCGTTCGACTGCGGATTGCCGGATTAATACTAATATACGGGTTCTCTGTTGTTGCGCCGATTAAAATAATCCGTCCGTTTTCTAGGTGCGGTAAAAGGAAGTCTTGCTTCACCTTATCTAAACGGTGGATTTCATCGAGTAACAATATTACAGTTCCGCTCATTTTGGCTTCTTCAGCAACAATTTGTAAATCTTTTTTCGTATCCGTTGCTGCGTTTAGTTTCCTAAAGGCATATTTGGTTGACCCGGCAATAGCACTAGCAATACTTGTTTTACCTGTTCCCGGTGGTCCATATAAAATCATTGAAGAAAGCATTTTTGCTTTAACCATGCGTGAAATAATTTTTCCCGGGCCGACAAGGTGTTCTTGACCGACCACTTCGTCTAATGTTCGGGGACGCATTCGATAAGCAAGTGGTTGCTGCATATGTTATCCACGATCCTTTCTGTGAAAAAGGCGCTGAAAAAAGCTTTGATGCTGGTCAACATTTTTTTCATTGTTGTCACTGTTTGTATCCTTTAAGTTTGGGTATCTTTTTTGAACGTCTACTGGTGATTGGTATACAGCAGTTTTGGTGGCAATTACAATTGCTAATGATTCCGGATCGGTTTTATATTCGGGATCAGTCTTTAGTGTAAAGTGAGCATTGGCCTTGGCTGCTGCTTGAATATATGGATGAATTTCATCATGCGGGAGATTGCCGTTGATGAAAATAAGGTCACCGATGCCACGATTTACTTCTGTGGTTAGTGCCGATGTCCAATCTTGTTCTCTTAATTCTTGAATACTGATTGTTAAACAGACGCGTTCACGGAATGTTCCGAGGTATTTTCGCTGTTCATCAGGCTTGATTTTCGGCGTACCATAGACAGCATTGTCGATTCGTTGCTGAGTAGCACTTTTTTCTTGTTCAGCCATATTGAATGCCTCCTTATCATGCAATTGTAACATGAAATCTAGGAAACTATATTTCTTGATAATATTATAATTTTTGTTATATCATGACTAGTGAAGGAGTAAAAGTATCGGCTAATGTATAAGGAAAGTGATTATTATGTTTAGTGCAGTATTTTGGGTTTTAGCATTTTGGTTTATTGTCAATTTGGTTTGGACGATTGCACGCCTTAATAATCGAATGATGTCAAAAACATTTGCTTGGATTAATGTAGTTGCCGTCATAATTGGTTTTTGGACGTTTTACGCTGCAAGTAACGGTGGCGGGGGAGTTACTCCTTGGTTCCGCCTGATTAATTGGACTAACATTGTTCTTGCAATCTTTCAATTTTATAACGGATATCGTCCACACCAATATAGTAAGAAATCATAATTAATGTAAGTAAAAACGAGGCTAGAAAAAATTCCTAGTCTCGCCTTTTTATTTTACAATTTCACAGAATTCAATTGTTTCACTATTTGGTCCTTCAATATTAAAGAACTTAATTCCCTTATCCCAGAAGTCAAGGTGTTGAACTTCACTATCCTTTAGCTTAAAACCTTCTGCCTTTGCAGCCTTGAAAGCAGCGTCAGCGTCACTGGTGTTAAGGGAGATGTGGTTGATAGCACCAGTTTTGTGAACTGCACCATCACCAGTCCAGATTTCTAAGGTAAGGTGACCATAATGCATGAATACTACTTCATTGCCTTGATCATCGGTATCAAATTCACCGAGTTTCTTAAATCCGAGCTTTTCCCAAAAAGTGATTGTTTTTGCCATGTCATCAGTTGGAATACCAATGTGTTGAATGTCGTCAAAGTAACCTGCTAAACTCTTATTAAATGCCATAATAATTCACTCCTGTATAATTTTAATTACCGATATCAAGTGCTTGGTGCTTTAACTTAGGGAAGATAAAGCGGTCTGCCCAGCCAGTGATTGCCCCTTGGAAGGCAAGGGCAAACAATGTTCCTAGTCCAAAGTTATAAATCCCGCCCTGCATGAAAGCAGCAATGATTGCCATAACTGTCGGTGGAATGTATGATAACCACATCGCAACTGTTGCGTTACCATGACAATAACGGAAACGGATAATTTGGAAAAGGTCATCAGCCGGGTGCAGCACGAGGTTAACCCGCTGATAAATTGAAATGGCGGTTCCGATGAAAGCAACCCCTAAGAAGTTAATGAAAACATATAGGATAATCATCGGTAAAGTTGTGGCGTCTGGCATGATTCGGTTAAAAATGTCAGAGAACCATTGAATAAAAATAGAAAATGGCAACATGAAAATAAAATTACCACCAATTCGGCGCCAGTCCCACTTATGCATTAAAATCGCGTTTAGGACAGAAGTTAACATCCCTAAGACCATGAAAGCCCAGAAAAGGGTCATTGAATTATTTCCTAAAACGGCAATCCCTAGGTTGTTTTCTGCAGCGGTCCAATAAGCGGAACCAAGAAATTGTGGGTGAACGTGTGAACTTGTAACAAGTGTTAAAACGTTCCCCATTGAGTTAATAACAATTGACAGTGCAAAGTATGCCCAACTACTAGTTAGCGAAATCGTTCGTTCGGCAACTTGACCTTGTACTGGAACTTTTTCCTGTTCCATTCATATTCTCCCTTCTAACTTGACCAATTATCTGGTGAAGTTATTCACTTTCTCTCTACGATGAACTAATTTACAACCAACAAAATAGCTTGTCAAGCGCTTTATAAGTTGAAATAACGGGATTTGTACTATACCAAAATTATTGAAACGATTTACTGAAAACGCCATCATTAAATGGGCGCAGGAAACATAAATCTAATTAGACCAATTAGCTGAAAAAGCTTACAAAAAATTCTTGAAAGGGTGATATATGTGAAGATAATTATTTCTCCAGCTCGAACGATGCAGGTTGATACAGATTCCTTACCTTATAAAAACTTACCAAAATTTATTCACCAAACTGAAGAGATTTTGGCATGGATGAGGAGCTTGTCTTATGATGAGCTGCACAAGGTATGGGGAAATTGTAGTACGCGTCTAGCAATGAAAAACTATCGTTGGCTCCAACAGATGGATCTTCACCAAAATTTAACACCGGCAATTATTGCCTTTACGGGGCTGCAGTATCAATATATGGCACCAAGTGTTTTTTCAGAAGACGGATTGAAATATGTTGAGGATAACTTACGGATTTTATCCGGCTTTTACGGTATACTGAGCCCATTTGATGGAATAGTTCCCTATCGATTAGGGATGGGGGATGCGGCAACAGTTAATGACGATAAGAACCTTTATCAATTTTGGGGCGATCAGCTATATCATGAGCTTTACCAAAATAATGATTTAGTGATTGACCTAGCATCTGTTGAATATGAAAAGGCAATTATGCCTTATATGCAATCGCATGATCGACTTATAAAATGTGTTTTTGGCGAGGTGGTTGATGGCAAAGTAAAACAAAAAGCAACGTTAGCGAAAATGGCTCGTGGCAACATGGTTCGGTATTTAGCAGAAAATCAGGTTAAAACAATTGAGGAACTAAAACTTTTTAATATCGGTGGCTATCGCTTTCGGGAGGATCTTTCTAGTGACTCAAAATTGATTTTTGAATCACCCGCAAGCATCTAACAATGTTCGTATTTTGGTAGATAATCAGCTGCGATTAACACGCTTTTTATATTTATTTTAGTAAAAAGCGAATATCTATCTTGATAAAGAGATGAATATATGCAATAATCGCACTATCATATTTATTTGAGGTGGATAACTTGGAAGAAACACGAACAATAAGCTTCTTGGATAGTACTTTTCATTTGACTGAGAATAACACGAACATTAAACGCGAAAGTTTAGCCGGATTGACAACATTCGTTTCTATGGCTTACATTCTTTTTGTTAATCCTAGTGTTCTAGGAGCGGCTGGAATGGATAAGGGAGCGGTTTTTACGGCCACTGCCTTATCAGCAATTATTGGCTGTCTATTGATGGGAATTTTGGCTAACTATCCGATTGCAATTGCACCGGGGTTAGGTGATAATGCCTTTTTCACCTATTCAGTTGTCTTAGCAATGGGAATCCCGTGGCAAAAGGCAATGGCGGGAGTATTTGTTGCCTCTGTTTTATTTACGATTCTATCTTTTCTTAAGGTTCGGGAAATTGTAATTAACGCTATTCCTAAAGATTTGAAATATGCAATGGCTGCTGGAATTGGAATATTTATTTCTTTTGTTGGCTTACAGGGCGGCGGAATCATTGTTTCAAGTAAATCATCGTTGGTTGAATTAGGGTCACTGACTGTTCCGACTACCTGGATTACAATTTTTGGCGTGTTTTTAATTGCTATTTTGATGGTGAAAAAAGTTCCAGGTGCAATTTTTATCGGTTTAGTAGCAACAACAATGTTAGGGTTGGTGACTGGTTTAGTAAAAATGCCTACCCATGTTATGTCAGTTGCGCCAAGTATGGCACCAACATTTGGTGTAGGAATTAAGTTTTTGCCAACGATGGCTGATCCTAAAATGTGGGCGGTAGTTTTAATTTTCTTATTGGTTGCTTTCTTTGATACTGCAGGAACCCTAGTTGGTTTAGCACAAGAGGCCGGATTAATGAAAGACAATAAGATGCCGCGTATTGGCCGTGCATTAATGGCTGATTCGTTGTCAATGCTTGGCGGAGCAGTGATGGGAACAACCCCAACTTCTGCATATGTTGAATCATCAGCTGGAATTGCAGTCGGTGGAAAGACTGGTTTGACAGCAATCGTAACTGGATTATTGTTTGTGTTGAGCATGGCCTTCTCACCAATGTTAGAAGTAGTTACGACTCAGGTAACATCAGCAGCTCTAATTGTTGTAGGGGTACTAATGGTTTCAGCGCTTAAGGATATTAAATGGGATAAGTTCGAGATTGCCCTTCCATCATTTCTAGTTGTAATTGGTATTCCGCTGACTTATAACATCTCGTACGGAATTGCGTTTGGCTTTTTAACCTACCCAATTTTGATGCTTGCTGCAGGTCGGCGAAAAGAGATTAGTGCTGTAATGTGGATAATGTTTATTGTCTTTATCGCATTATTATTTGTTTTGAATATTTTACCGAAATAATAAGAAAACTACTTACTCGCTTTTAAAACGTTGTAAGTAGTTTTTTCTTATTAGTTAATTTTTAATTGGGAAAGCTAGTTATTAAAATTTTGAACGTAATCTTGAACTTCTCTTAAATAGATTGCTTTTTGCTCGTTGCTAATCCAGCTGGTTTCAAATGAGTTGCAAGCAAGAGTAACAATTTGTTCTTTGGTTAAGTGGTATTTATTTGCAATTGCATAGTAGTTATCAGCAATATAACCGCCGAAGTAGGCAGGGTCATCAGAATGAATTGAAATCTTAACGCCCTTATTCAACAGTTCGATAACCTCCGTACCCTTCATATCTGCATTTAAGAAGGTGTTAGAAAGGGGGCATGAGGTAAGCCCAATTTTTCTTTTAGCCGCAAGTTCCACGAGGTCGGGGTCTTCAACAATATTTGTCCCGTGGTCAATACGATCTACACAAATTATTTCTAATAATTGCTGAATATGTTCGATTGAATCCTTTTGATCGGGATCGGCGTGCGCAGTGAGGTGAAAACCTTGTGCACTAGCTTCAGTAAATTGATTATAAAATTTCATTGGCGGATTATTGTGTTCATCAGAATCCAACCCAACGCCGATAATCTTATCCTTGTAGTTTAGTGCCTCTTCAAGGGTGCTTTGCGCGGAATCCCGAGAAAAATCACGGAGAAAACACATGATCAATTGAGCATCGATGTTTAATGCCCGGGCATCAACAGTTGCACGATATAATCCGTTAATAACCGTGCTGAAACTAATGCCACGGCTAGTATGCGCTTGGGGATCAAAGAAGATTTCTACATGGCGAACGTTATTTTTAACTGCTCGGTGGAGGTAATCCATTGCTAAGTCATAGAAATCCTGTTCTGTTTGTAGCACGTTCATTGCGGCATAATAAACCTTAAGAAAAGAAGAAAGACTATTATAGTTATACATTTTCTTCATTTCATCAATAGTTGAATATCCGGTATCAATATGATTACGTTGTGCTAGTTTGAATCGTAAAGAAGGGGTTAGGGTCCCTTCAATATGGACGTGGAGTTCGGCTTTTGGTAAATTACGGGTAAATTCAGGGGAAACTGTGGTTGACATTTATTGAACCTCCTAATATTTTAGGCAATTTTACCACAAAAAAAGAGGATTGGAAGAACCAATCCTCTTGGAGATAACAAGCAAGTTAATCTTACTTGTTGTAGAATTCAACGATGAGGGCTTCATCGATATCAGCGTTCATATCTTCACGTGCTGGAATGCGGTTAAGCTTACCTTCAAGCTTGTCGGCATCAAAGTCAACGTATGAAGGACGAGAAACAACAGCTTCCACAGCGTTCTTGATAATGTCTAAGTTCTTGGACTTGTCGCGAACGGCAATAACTTGACCAACCTTAACTTCGTATGATGGGATATCAACACGCTTGCCATCAACAGTAATGTGACCGTGGTTAACTAATTGACGAGCTTGACGACGAGTAGTAGCCAAGCCGAGACGGTAAACCATGTTATCAAGACGACGTTCAAGCAATGCCATGAAGTTAGCACCGTGAGTACCTTCCTTGATCTTACCGGCACGAACGAAAAGGTTTGAGAATTGACGTTCAGTCATACCGTACATAAAACGTAGCTTTTGCTTTTCACGTAATTGTGTACCGTATTCTGAAAGCTTACCGCGACGATCACGACCGTGGTCACCAGGAGCGTAAGCCCGACGTGCTAATTCTTTACCAGTACCTGAAAGTGAAACGCCAAGACGACGTGAAACACGCCAGCTTGGACCAGTGTAACGAGACATAAATAAATTCCTCCAATAATTTTAGTTGGAGTAAAATAATCCGATTGTGAGCTTGACATTCGTGCAGGCTGATTTGAATTTTTCACCCTAGCAGCCGGGTTACTAAAAACACCATCTGGCACCAGTCTGTTGACGAGCTTGCCCCTCACTGCTGCATTATTTTACACAAAAACTAGTTTACAACGAATTGCCAGTATTAGTCAATCGTTTTTACAAGGACCTGGCAAAATTCTTCTAATTCATTAGCAAGCGTACTATTAAATCGTTTCTTGATAGGGGAATCCAGATCTAATACGCCAAGCAACTGGTCACCTTTTAGCAATGGAATGACCAATTCCGACTTGGCGGCACTATCACAAGCAATATACCCTTTAAATTGCTGGACGTCATCAACGATTAGGGTTTGTCGTTGTGCAGCAGCAGTACCGCACACCCCGTTACCAATTTTGATATGCATACAAGCAACCTTGCCTTGAAAAGGACCAAGGACCAGTTCGTCATCTGCTTTGCTAAATAGGTAGAAACCTGCCCAATTGATGTCGGTAAGACTTTGCATTAATAGGGCACTAGCATTTGCAAGGTTAGCAATAAGATTATGTTCACCAGTTAGGAGACTTGCTAATTGTTTATTTAATAATGATTTTTCTGACATAATTTTTCCTTCTTTCTAAGCAGTGTAACTGTGGTATGCTATAATTTTGAATAGGATTATACGGCTAATTGTTGTGCAATAGCAATAAACAATAAAAAGTAGTAGGTGGAAAAAGTGGTTTTTCAAGTATTGATTGGTATTTTAATTATTGTAGTGGCAATTTTAATTTGTGTGTATCTTTATCAACGTCATGTTGTAAAACAGATTAATGACTTAATGGCAAGTGAAAAGAAATTAACCGATCAAAAAATAGGACAGCAAATTAAAAACGTCGAAGAGATGCAGTTAATCGGTGATGCTAAGAAGCAGTTCGAAACGATAAAGAATAAGTACGAAAAACAATTGCGGCCAGCAATTACGGCTTTTAATAAACGAGCTCCACAGTTGTTAGCCGACACACGGTCAAGTAAATTGCTGACGATTAATACGCAAATTCGCGATATGCAAGCTGATTTAGCAAAATTAACAGCATCTCTTCAGCAATTGCAAAAAGAACTACAGCATTTACGTCAACAACAGCATACGCATAAACAGGCAGTTGAACAAATAAAAAATAAATATCGGCAATTCCATCGGCAATTAAATGAAAAAAGCTTTGAATATGGCGGTAGCGAAGAAAAATTAAATAACCGTTTAAACGAATTGGAAGAGCAATTTGCAAAATTTACTGATCTTACTAATAAAGGTGATATTGAAGCTGCCCAAGAAATTCTGGTTAGTTTACAAGCTGAAAATTCTAAATTTGAACAACAGCTTAAAAGGATCCCCGAACTTTATAAGCCAATTGCAACTGAGTTTCCAGAACAATTAGCTGAATTAAAAAACGGCTATGAGACCCTTATAAAACAAAATTATCACTTTACAGAAAAAAATATTGATAAGCAAATTGAACAATTACAATCAAAACTGGATGAAACAATTGAACAGCTTAACGATTTACAGTTAGATATCGTTGAACAATCTAATAAAGATCTTAGCGAACAAATTGATTACTTATACGGAGTAATGCAAAAAGAAATTGATGCTAAGAATGAAGCTGTCCACCTAATTGGCGTAATGAAGGACTTCACGCAACATGCACAACGGCAAAATGATGAACTGGGAGTAGAGTTGGACCGGCTAAGTTTAAACTATACTCTTACCAACCATGAGCAAGAAACTGTTCGGGAATTAGGCGAGCAGATTAAAGCGATTATTAAACAGTATCGTGATGATGCCGAAGCAATTGCTAACAACAAGGCTGTCTATAGTCAAGTTCTTGATCGTCAAAAATCTAACCAAAAGAATTTGACAGAGATTGAAAAAAGTCAAGAAAAGCTTAATGACGAGGTCGCTAAGTTGCAAACTGATGAACAGCGTGCTCGGCAGATGCTGCAAAAGTATTCGACAGAAATTCGGACAATCCATCGCCAGGTTGAGCAGTTAAATCTTCCTGGCTTACCAAAGGATTATTTAGATTACTTCTTTGGTGTAAGTGATGAGATTAAAAAATTAGCTGATGAATTGAATGAATATAAAATTAATATGGATGAAATTACTAAACAGTTAATTATTGTGGAATCCGATATTGATACGCTGAATGACAAAACTGATATCTTAAGGGATAGCGCAGAACTCACGGAACGTTTCCAACAATATGCCAATCGTTTTAGTGACAATGAGAAGATCGCGGCAGCAGCTAAAAAATCTCAGAAACTCTTTGATCAGTTCAACTATACAGCTAGTTTAGAAGCAATTGCGACGGTTTTAGAAGAAGTAGAGCCTGGCAGTTACAAGCGGATTGAAGATAGTTATTATCGCGAAATTGGTAAAAATTAGAGAAAGCGGATAGGGCAGAATAGAACTTCTATTTGTCACTATCCGTTTTTCTTAATTGAATGATGCTAATAATTAATGATGAACGGGTGATTTTCTGTTATAATATACAACCGTTTTAAGAAGAGTCGAAATCTTCAACAGTAGCCTATCCTTAACTGTTGAATTTTAATCAGAGTGGGTGCTCATTTGCAGCTATTCTGTGTACTATTTTAGAAAGGAAATTAGTATGATCTATTTTGATAATAGTGCAACGACAAAAATATTACCTGAAGTTTTGTCAACATATGAGACTGTTAGTCAAAAGATTTGGGGGAATCCTAGTAGTTTGCATAACTTTGGTGAAAATGCATGGAACCTTCAAGAACAAGCACGCCAACAAATCGCTAAATTACTAGGTGTTAAGCCAAGTGAAATTATTTTTACTAGTGGCGGTTCTGAGGGTGATAATTGGGTAATTAAAGGAACGGCAATGGCTAAGCATCGTTTCGGCAAGCATATTATTACGACAAGTGTGGAACATGCCGCGGTAAAAAATGCGATGGAACAGCTTAAGGACCTCGGTTTCGATATTACCTACCTTCCTGTTGATAAGCAGGGAAGAATTAATCCAGCAGACGTAAAAGCAGCAATTCGTCCAGATACTATCCTTGTATCGATTATGGCGGTTAATAACGAAATTGGTACGATTCAACCAATTAAAGAAGTTGGTGAGATTCTCAAGGATTACCCTAACATTCACTTCATGGTTGATGCTGTGCAAGCCATTGGTAAAGGATTAGATGATCAAGTATTTAGTGATCGTGTCGATTTTGCTACTTTTTCTGGTCATAAATTCCATGCTCCCCGCGGAACAGGTTTTGTTTACTTTAAATCTGGACGTAAACTAGAACCGTTAATTGCTGGTGGCGGTCAAGAGCGGACACTACGAAGCGGGACTGAGAATACACCCGGAAATGTGGCGATGGCAAAGGCAATCCGATTGGTAAAAGAAAATGAAGATAGCGCGGTTAAACGTGAACAAGCAATCAAAGAACGAATTTATGATCATTTGAGTAAGTTTGACCATGTTAAGTTAATTTCTGGACGGGATGAAGGATTTGCTTCTCATGTGTTATGCTTTGCAATTGTAGGTGTTCGTGGCGAAACAATTGTTCATGCATTTGAAGATAAGGATATTTATATTTCAACGACTAGTGCTTGCTCATCTAAAAAACATTCGGAGGCAGGAACACTAGCTGCAATGAAAGTCCCAGAAAATGTTGCGACGAGTGCTGTTCGGATTAGTCTGGGCGACCAAAACACCCTTGAAGAAGCTGACCAGTTTAATAAGACTTTTGACGAATTATATGCTGGTTTCAAAAAGATTATTGAATAGGTTGAGAAAGGAGGACGTAACGTGCAATACACAGAAATAATGGTTCGCTACGGTGAGCTTTCAACGAAGGGTCATAATAAAAAGTCATTTATTGACCGGTTAGGCGTAAACGTACGAAAGGCCCTTCATAGTTTTGAACAAGTAAAAGTTCATGCTCAACGTGACCGTCTTCATGTTGAACTAAATGGTGCTGATTATGATTCCGTAATGAAGCGATTGAAATTAGTATTTGGGATTCAAAATTTCTCACCATCGATTAAGGTTGAAAAAACGTTTGAAGCTACCGCTAAAGCAGCTGTTCAGATGATTGAAGAGCAAGTAGATAAGCCGATTACCTTTAAGGTGGAAACACGGCGGTCTGACCACCAATTTGCGATGGATACTTTTGAGATGAACAATAAGCTTGGGGGATACTTACTAGAAAAATTCCCAGAAAAGCTTAAAGTTGATGTTCATAACCCAGACTTGACACTACGGGTCGAGATTCGGCTTAATGGTATTTTCTTATCCAGCGAGACTATCAAGGGGGCAGGTGGTTTGCCCGTTGGAACTGCTGGTAAGGGGATGATGATGATGTCTGGCGGAATTGATTCACCGGTTGCAGCATACCTGGGAATGAAGCGGGGCGTCTCAATGGAAATGGTTCATTTCTTTAGTCCGCCATATACAAGTCCCCAAGCATTGGCAAAGGCAAAACAATTAACGGAAAAGCTTGCTAAGTATAGCGGGAGTATCAAGTTTATTCAGGTACCATTTGCTGAAATTCAGGAAACAGTGAAGGAAAAGGTTCCGGAAGGTTACTTAATGACAATTCAGCGACGGATGATGCTTAGATTAGCTGCAGCGTTAATGATTAAACGTCATGGACTAGCAATCTTTAATGGCGAATCACTTGGTCAGGTTGCATCGCAAACAATGGAAAGTATGCTAGCAATCAACGATGTAACATCTTATCCGGTTTTGCGACCGGTTTTGTCATTTGATAAAACTGAAATTATTAAAATTGCGCAGGATATTGATACCTATGAACTTTCAATTTTGCCATATGAAGACTGTTGTACCGTCTTTACGCCGCCTTCACCTAAGACGCGGCCAAACGTTGATCGAGCCCGTGAGTATGAGAAACGTCTTGATATTGAAGGATTGATGCAACGAGCCCTTGACGGGATTGAAATTACTGAGATTCATCCTGGCGATGATTACTTAAACCAAAACGAAGATGTTTTTGCTGAATTACTTTAAATAGGTCTTGACGAGGTTTAATAATTTAGCTATGATACACTTTAATAAGCATTGACCGAAAGAGTAGTAGAGTGACACTTAATAAGCGAAGTCCTGATAGTGCAAGGGGGCTAGTTAAGCTTTATGAAGGTAGTTCGGGAGCTGATATGCTGAAACGAATAGTAGGCGTATCCGGTTCATTTACCGTTACTAAATGATAAAGCGGAGTGCGTACTGGTACGTACTCAATTTAGGTGGTACCGCGATTAATTCGTCCTATCGATTGTGATAGGGCGTTTTTTAGTTAATGCATGAATAATGATGATTGATTTTTGAAAGGAGTTTCTGTTATGACAGAAAAAGACATGTCTACCAAGTATGATCCGTCTACTGTTGAAAAGGGACGGTACCAATGGTGGATTGACCAAGGATTCTTTAAGCCAAGTGGAGATAAAAAGGCTCATCCATACTCAATTGTTATTCCGCCACCGAATGTTACTGGGAAGCTTCACCTGGGTCATGCTTGGGATACGACCTTACAAGATATGATTATTCGGCAAAAGCGGATGCAAGGATATGATGTTTTATGGGTTCCAGGGATGGATCACGCTGGAATTGCTACCCAGGCTAAGGTTGAAGCCCGTCTTCGTAAACAAGGCATTTCTCGTTATGATTTAGGCCGTGAAAAGTTTGTTCAGCAAGTTTGGGACTGGAAAGATGAATACGCTGATATTATTCACCAACAGTGGGCGAAAATGGGGATTTCCGTGGACTATGACCGTGAACGTTTTACCCTTGATGAGGGGTTGAACAAAGCAGTCCGAAAAGTTTTTGTTGACCTCTACAACAAAGGCTTGATTTATCGCGGAACCTACATCATTAATTGGGACCCGCAAGCCCGTACTGCTTTATCTGATATTGAAGTTATTCATAAGGATGATAAGGGTGCATTTTACCATGTTAAGTATCCATTTACTGACGGTACTATTTTTAATGGTAAGGATTACATTGAAATTGCGACAACTCGTCCTGAAACAATGTTTGGTGATGAGGCTGTTGCCGTTAACCCTAATGATGAACGGTATAAAGAATTAGTTGGTAAAAAAGTCATGGTACCGCTGGTTAATCGGGAAATTGAAATTATTGCCGATGATTATGTAACGCCTGATTTTGGTACTGGGATGGTTAAGATTACTCCAGCTCATGATCCAAACGACTTTAAGGTAGGTAAGCGTCACAACCTTCCTGAACTTAATACGATGAATGAGGATGCTTCAATGAACGAAAATGCTGGTAAATACGAAGGCATGGATCGTTTTGAAGCCCGTGAAGCAATCGTTAAGGACCTTCAAGATCAAGGTTACATGTTAAAGGTTGACCCGATTGTTCACTCTGTTGGTCATTCTGAACGGACTGGTGTTCAAGTTGAAGCCCGTCTTTCAACACAGTGGTTTGTTAAGATGAAGCCATTAGCAGAAGCTGCCCTTAAAAACCAGGATACTGATGATCGGGTTAACTTTATTCCTGAACGATTTGAGCACACCTTTACTCAATGGATGGAAAATATTCATGATTGGGTTATCTCTCGTCAATTATGGTGGGGACATCGGATCCCAGCTTGGTATAACAAGAAGACCGGTGAAGTTTATGTTGGAATGGAAGCTCCTAAAGATATTGAGAACTGGGAACAAGACAAAGATGTTCTTGATACTTGGTTCTCAAGTGCGCTTTGGCCATTTTCAACGATGGGCTGGCCTGACACCGACTCAGCAGACTTTAAGCGGTATTTCCCAACTAATACTTTAGTTACTGGTTATGATATTATCTTCTTCTGGGTTTCACGGATGATTTTCCAATCTCTTGAATTTACAGGCCGTGCACCATTTAAGAATGTCCTTCTTCACGGTTTGATTCGTGATGAACAAGGGCGAAAGATGAGTAAATCACTTGGTAATGGTATTGACCCAATGGATGTTATTAAGAAGTATGGTGTGGATGCGCTTCGGTGGTTCTTAATTACTGGGTCAACCCCTGGACAAGATATTCGTTTTAGCTACACTAAGATGGATGCGGCTTGGAACTTTATTAATAAGATTTGGAACGCTAGTCGCTACGTTATTATGAACCTTGGCGATATGCCGGCACCGGTCCTTCCTGACAAGAGTAAGTGGGACTTGGCTGATCGGTGGATTTTAAGCCGGTTAAATGCAACGGTAAAGCAGGTTAATGAACAATTCGATAAGTTTGAATTTGGGGAAGCCGGCCGTGCATTATATAACTTTATTTGGAATGATTTCTGTGATTGGTACATTGAAATGACCAAGGAGAAACTTAACAATGGTACCGCTGAAGAAAAGGCGGATACTAAGAATATTCTTGGTTATGTATTAGACCAAACCTTAAAGATGCTGCACCCGATTATGCCATTTGTTACTGAAAAATTATGGCAATCGATGCCTCATGATGGAAAGTCGATCATGATTGCTAAGTATCCAGTAGCTCATGAAGAACTTGACGATCCGGCAGCTACTGAACAGATGAATAGTTTAATTGAATTAATTAAAGCCGTTCGGAACATTCGGAGTGAAGCTAATGCACCAATGTCTAAGCCGGTTGATATTTTAGTGAAGGTTGATAATGACCACCTAGCTCAGATGTTAACTGACAACCGGGACTATATTGAACGCTTCTGTCATCCAGAAAACTTAACAATTGGTTCAGATGTTGAGACACCTAAGCTAGCTATGAGTGGAATTTTAGCCGGAGCAGAAGTTTACATTCCGATGGCTGAATTAGTTGATCTTGATGAAGAACGTGCTCGAATGGAAAAAGAAATTGCCAAGCTTGAAAAAGAAGTAGAACGTTCACAAAAGAAACTTAGTAACGAAAAATTCGTTAATAATGCTCCAGAAAAGGTTGTTGAAGCTGAACGGCAAAAAGCAACCGAATGGCAGCAAAAGTTAATGGCGGCAAAAGAACGTCTTGCATCGCTCCAAGAAGCATAATGTAAATTTATAAGCGGATAATCAATATAATAGACAATAAATGATAATTAGATCATTTGATTATTGGCGGTAAGGCTACTGATACTAGACTTTTAACTAATAACGGTAAATAAGGAAACAAGGAAACTTGTTTCCTTATTTGTTTAACATGAATAAATAATCATATATTATTCAAAAATGTTTATCAATCGATAAGAGTTAAATAGCTGATAATTAAGCGTTTTAATTACAAAATATTTCACATATTTGCCATTTATTTATTGTAATTATTTATCACAAGTATTATGATTAAAAGTGTAGAAACAGGAAACGGTTTCAACTATTACTTTTATTTGATGTACTTCGGAGGGAGGTATTTTATAATGAATATTCTTAGTCTGGCACGTTTCCAATTTGCCATGACGACGGTCTATCACTTCTTCTTTGTTCCATTTTCTATTGGGACAGCATTTATCGTCGCCATTATGGAAAGTATGTATGTTTCAACTAAGGACGAGACATACAAAAAAATGGCAAAATACTGGGGGAATATTTTCCTGTTGAGTTTTGCTGTTGGTGTTGTTACAGGTTTGATTCAGGAATTCCAATTTGGGATGAACTGGTCTGACTATTCACGTTTTATGGGTGACATTTTCGGTGCCCCACTTGCCTTAGAAGCATTGCTATCATTCTTTATGGAATCTACATTTATAGGCTTGTGGGTATTTACCTGGAAAAAAGTTAGACCTGGCGTACACCTATTCTTTATTTGGATGACTAGTATTGGTTCGTTAACATCTGCTTTGTGGATTTTAACTGCTAACTCATTCATGCAACACCCGGTTGGCTATGAAGTAAAAGGCGGCCGTGCTGTTATGGTTGACTTTGGGGCATTATTAAAGAACCCACAATTATGGTATGAATACGGACATGTAATTCTTAATGCCATCATGATGGGTGGAGTTATTATTGCCGGTTTAACAGCATTCCAGCTTCTTAAGAACAAAAAACTTTCTGAAGCTAATAAGAAGTTCTACAAGAAGTCAATGCGAATTGGGTTGCTTTTTGCACTAATCTTCTCCATTGGTGGAATTGCATTAGGGGATGCACAAATGCAGTACCTAATCAAAGAACAGCCAATGAAGTTTGCAGCTACTGAAGATGTATTTACAACTACTGGTAAACACGCACCATGGACAGTTGTTGGAATTGCAGATATGAAGGAGCACAAAGTAAAGGATAATATTGATATTCCATATGCTTTAAGTATTCTGTCATATCATAAGACTACCGGTGCAGTTACAGGGATGAATGAGCTTAATGCGCAATATAAGAAAAAGTATGGGAAGAACCTTGATTACTACCCACCAGTAAACACCTTGTTCTATAGTTTCCGGATTATGTGTGCAATCGGTGCTTGGATTTTCTTAGTTTCATTAGTCGGTTTGATTATGACAAGGGAAAAGAGCAAGAAACCGCTGGCACAACGCCGCTGGGCACTTTGGTGTATTGCAATTACCACATTCTTACCATTTATCGGTAACACTGCTGGTTGGTTTGTAACTGAATTTGGTCGTATACCATGGACAGTTTATGGTTTGTTTACGATTGCTGAAAGTGTATCGCCAAATGTTTCGGTTGGATCGTTGTTAACATCAAACATTGTTTACTTCGTATTATTTACTACTCTAGCAATTACCCTGATTTGGTTAATTGTTCGCGAATTACGGAAAGATCCATCAGAGGCGATTGAACCTAAATTTAAGAAGGTCCTTGACCCATTTGACAAGGAGGCGTTCTAAATGAGTTTTCTTCAATTACTATGGTTTATATTGATTGGAGTGCTATTTGCCGGCTTCTTCTTCCTTGATGGATTTGACTATGGGGTAGGAATGGCTGTTGAAACACTTGCTCATAATGAATCAGAGCGTGATCAGCTTGTCCGGACAATTGGACCGGTTTGGGATGCTAATGAAGTATGGCTAATTACAGCTGGTGGGGCAATGTTTGCCTCATTCCCATATTGGTACGCCAGTCTTTTCAGCGGATATTACTTAATTCTGATGATTATTTTAGCTGGCTTGATTATTCGTGGTGTTTCGTTTGAATTCCGTAAGAATAGTCCAATGCCTAAAAAGCGGATTTGGGACTGGGCATTAGCAATTGGTAGTGCAATTGTTCCATTCTTCCTTGGAATTATGTTTGTTAGCATGATTCATGGAATGCCAATTGATGCTAACGGTAATTTCCATGCTGGTTTCTTTGATTACTTTAACTGGATTTCAGTTGTTGGTGGAATTGCTTTATTACTATTGACCTACTTACACGGAATTAATTACATTGCTTTGAAGACGACTGGTCCGGTTCAAGAACGGGCACGGAACTATGCTGAGTTCCTATACTGGATCCTCTATGCCGGTGAAGTTGTCTTTGCATTGTTGCTGATCTTTATGACCGACTTTATGGCAGTTCACCCAGTTGGTACAATCTTAATGCTTGTTCTGATTGTTGGCTTCTCGGTTCTTGCACATGCGGAAACCTTTGCTGGTCATGAACTAGTTGCTTTTATTTCCAGTGGATTAACATTGGTATCATTGGTTGTATTGATCTTCATTGGTCTGTTCCCTCGTGTACTGATTAGCAGCATTAGTCCGAAGTACAGCATTTTAATTCAAAATGCTTCATCAACGGAGTACACATTAACGGTAATGACCATTGCAACATGCTGTCTTTTACCATTCGTTTTGGCATATACAATCTGGGCTTACTGGATTTTCCGCAAGCGGATTGCAATGCCTGCTATTCCGGAGGTTAAATAAAATTTATGATTGATCGACTACTCTTCAAAATAAAGGGGAGCAGACATATCATGATTAGGCTTGTGGGGCTTTATGTCCTGCAAGCTTTTCTTATCCTTGGTCAGGGATTAAGCTTAGCAGCATTGTTAACCGGCTTATGGCAGGGACACACCCTCCTAAGCCAGATTTACTGGCTAATTGGATTTATTGTTTGCTATCTTTTACGACACGGATTAACAGAGGTTGGAAATGGTTGGTTAGACCGGTATTCCTCAGTAGCTGCGCAAAACTTTCGCCAGCAGTTATTAAAAAAGGTTTTTGAATTAGGACCAGTAATTGTTCAACGTGAAGGAACGGGGAATATGGTAACCCTTGCGCTAGATGGAATTAAGGAAGTTGAAAATTATATCCAATTAATCTACAGCAAGGTAATTAGCATGATGATTATTCCAGTGCTTCTTTTAATTGCCTGCTTTTGGCTAGACTGGATTTCCGGAGTTGTTATGTTGCTGGTCTATCCCTTAATTGTTTTGTTTATGATTATTCTTGGCTATGCCGCAAAGGCAAAAGCTGATCGGCAATTCGCGGCTTTTCAAGTATTGTCGAACCACTTTATTGATTCATTACGGGGAATCGACACATTGAAGTATTTTGGCCTTAGTAAGAGATATTCGCAAAGCATCTATCGTTCAAGCGAACAATTCCGAAAGTCGACAATGAGTGTGATAAAGGTGGCAATGCTATCAACCTTTGCATTAGATTTTTTCACGACATTAGCTATTGCAGTGTTAGCCGTCTTCCTTGGACTACGGCTAATAAACGGACACTTATTATTATTCCCGGCATTAGCAATTTTAATTTTGGCGCCAGAATACTTTTTGCCAATTAGAAACTTTGCGAGTGATTACCATGCGACTTTGAATGGAAAAAATTCTTTCCATGCTGTCCTTAAAATTCTCAATATGCCATTACCGAAAAAGCCGGCTATTAAGCTTCATCAATGGTCGGACAATGATCAATTAACTTTTGATGATGTAAAATTTACTTACCCTCATGAAGGTAGTGAATTAGCAAATCTTAATTTGACAGTTAAGGGTTATCAAAAAATTGGAATTATCGGTATGAGTGGTGCTGGAAAGACAACTTTGATTAATCTTTTAAGCGGTTTTTTAGCGCCAACAACTGGAAAGATTAATATTCAAGATCAAGAAGTGGCAACCTTGGATATTAATAGCTGGCAAAAACAAATTCTATATATTCCGCAAACACCATATATTTTTGCTGATACGCTTAAAAATAATATTGCTTTCTATACTCCTGATGTTAGTGAGGATAAGATAAAAGAAGCAATTCATGTTGTGGGATTAGATGATTTAGTTGCTGAATTACCCCAAGGATTGTCAACAATGATTGGAAGCGGCCATCGGGCATTAAGCGGGGGACAGGCACAACGGATAGCGTTAGCCCGTGCTTTTCTTGACCCCTCCCGAAAAGTAATGATTTTTGATGAACCGACTGCTCACCTTGATATTGAGACTGAACTTGAATTGAAAAAAAGGATGATCCCTTTAATGGAAAATAGGTTAGTCTTTTTTGCTACTCATCGTTTACACTGGATGAAACAGATGGACCATATTCTGGTACTTAAGAACGGTAAATTGATTGAACAGGGAACCTATCAACAGTTGCTTGATAAACAGGGGTATTTTGTCGAACTTATGAATCAGACGAAGGGAAAGGAGATTACCCATGGATAAAATACCATTATTAAAGGCGATGAAACATGATCGGTGGGTAAAACCATTCCTTAAACGATATAAGTGGACGCTTGTGCTTGCAATTACGCTTGGGATTATTACCTTTATCTGTGCGAGCGGGTTAATGTTTACTGCTGGATACCTTATTAGTAAATCCGCAACAATGCCATTCAATATTTTATTGGTATACGTACCGATTGTTTTAACCCGTGCTTTCGGAATTTTTCGACCTGTAACTAATTATTTTGAACGATTAGCTAGTCATAATTGGGTCTTTAAAATGACTTCTGCTTTTCGGAAGAAATTGTATGACTCTTTAGAACAAGATGCAGTTTTCTTTAATAGCAAGTACCGAATTGGCGATATTTTAGGATTGCTTTCTGAAGATGTTGCTCATATCCAAAACTTATACTTACGAACCATTTTTCCGATGCTAGTAGCATTTGGCATTTACGCGCTTATTGTTATTGGCATGGGGGTTATTTCACCTTTAATGGGACTCTTGATGTTAATTTTATTTGGCTTGATTATCATTGCGATTCCGGTGTGGTCAGTATTAGTTAACGGTGCTCGGCAACAGTTGGAGAAACAATATACTAATACGCTTTATGCCGACTTGACAGATAACGTTATGGGGATTACAGACTGGGTATTTGCCGGTCGAAGCGCAGATTATCTGCAACATTATGACAAGAGTGAACACCATCTATTAGCGTCTCAAAAAGCGATGAAACGCTTTGAACATTGGCGTGACTTCGTATTACAAACAATGATTTTATTAATTGTGGTTAGTTTGATTGTTTGGGGAGCAGCCCGTTTTGGTGGTCATTGGGGCGGCAGCGCTAATTGGATTGCGGCCTTTGTTCTTTGTGTTTTCCCGCTTGATGAGGTGTTATCAAGTTTACCGACGGCCGCTCAGCAGACTAATGTATATGCCGATTCATTAAAGCGATTAAATAACCTGCCTCAACCTGCAGAACCTTCAAAGGCTAATATTGATATTGCAGCACCATATACTCTTAAAATTACTGATTTGCATTATCGTTATCCCAAAACTGAAAAAATGATTTTGCGAGGTATTAACCTTGACATCAATCCCGGTGAAAAGGTTGCTATTCTCGGGCGAAGCGGTGCGGGTAAGAGTACGCTGGCTAGTTTAATTCGTGGTGATCGGACACCAACCTCTGGGAGCGTAACTTTGAATGAAGTTTCAACTGATAAGTTTGGCGATGAAATTTCTAAGTATATTGGTATTGTTCACCAGTCGCCATATTTATTTAATACAACAATCCTGAACAACATTCGTTTAGGGAGCGAAGATGCAAGCGAAGAGCAAGTGTGGGAAGTCCTTGATCGGGTTGGCTTAGCATCAATGATTAAACGATTGCCTAAGGGACTGCATACAATGGTTGATGAAGCTGGATTGCGTTTTTCTGGCGGCGAACGTCATCGGCTATCATTAGCAAGAATCTTGTTAAAAGATGCACCGATTATTTTACTTGATGAACCGACTGTAGGATTAGACCCGATGACAGAAGAAAAGGTTATTGAAACCTTTATGGAACAATTACATGGTAAGACATTAATTTGGATCACCCACCACTTACAAGGGATTGAAATGATGGACCAGGTTGTTTTTATTGAAAACGGACAAATATCAATGCAAGGAAGCCCTGCCAAACTGCAAGAAACAAATCAACATTACCAGATGCTGAAAAAAGCAGATGAAGGTAATTAGTTGGTTTAGAATGTTATAATAATTACGAACCAATGATGGAAGGATGAACGACAATGAAAGAAGTTGTTGTACTTGGAGCTGGTTATGCTGGCTTAAAAACTGTTGTATTATTGCAAAAGAAATTAAAGAATGATATTCATATTACTTTAGTTAATCGTAATAGCTATCATTATGAGGCAACTGATTTACATGAAACAGCTGCAGGAACGCAAAGTGCCTCCAGAATTTCTTATCCGATTAGTGACGTTATTGACCCGCAGATTACAACATTTATTCAAGATGAAGTTGTGAAAATTGATTCAGAGAAAAAGACCGTTAAGCTTGCTGGTCATGAAGAATTGCTTCACTATGATTACTGTGTTCTGGGTCTTGGATTTGTTTCCGAAACATTTGGTATTTCAGGGGCAAAAGAGAATGCCTTCCCAATGACTAATGTTAAAGAAGCTTTAGCAATTTACGACCATATTATTGCCAAAATGAAGGATTATCGAACAAGTCATAATCCAGATGACCTGCATATTATTATTTGTGGTGGTGGATTTACCGGTATTGAGTTAGCTGGAGCCCTTGTTGATGCTCGTCCAAGTTACGCCAAAATTGCGGGCGTTTCACCAGATGAAATTAAGATTACAATAATTGAAGCTTCGACAAGATTAATGCCAATGTTTAGTGAAGATTTAGCTGATTATGGTGTTAACCTTGTTAAGAACTTAGGCGTTCAATTACTTGATGGGTCGCGGATTAGTAAAATTGAACCAGGAAAAGTAAGTTATCGCCACGCCGATGAAGAAGAACAGTCAATGACTGCTGGAACCATTATTTGGACGACTGGTGTTAGCGGTAACCCATTAATGGAAGAATGTGGCTTTAATGCTAAACGTGGCCGGGTATTGGTAACAGATCACCTAACAGATCCTCAGCACGATGATATTTATATTATTGGGGATGTTGCAGCAGTAATGCCGCCTGATGGTAAGCGTCCATATCCGACTACCGCGCAAATTGCATTGGCGATGGCAGACTACACAGCGGAAGATATTGTTTCACGGATTAAAACCGGCAAACATGAAGAAAAGCCATTTACTTATAAGTCATTGGGAACGGTGGCTTCGGTAGGTAATACCCATGGTTTTGGTGAAGCAATGGGACACGAACTTCGTGGCTATCTGGCTTCGGTAATGAAGAAGATAATTGCTGACCGTTCTTTAATGGAGACTGGAGGCATAAAAGAATTGCTTTCCAAAGGTCGGTTTGATTTATATCACTAAAAATATGAAAAGGAAGGGATGGGAAAATTTTCTCTCAGTCGCTTCCCTTTTTTATTTGTTGTTAAAATGATAAAGATAATTAGATAATTAATAGGTGATGTAAATGATAGAAACATACGACGAAGCGTTATCTTTTATTCATGGACGGACGCAATTTAAAAAAATTCCTACACTTAAGAGGATGAGGAGATTTTTAGCAGAATTGGGTAATCCGCAAGAAGGACTTAATTATATTCATGTAACTGGAACAAATGGCAAAGGCTCGACTGTTGCAATGATGCGGTCTGCTTTATTAGCGAGCGGCCTTACAGTTGGAAGTTTTACTTCGCCATTTATTACCCGCTTCAATGAACGGATTGAATATAATAATGTCCCAATTAGTGATGAAGATCTTTTGCGAATGGTTCAAAAGATTGCACCGATTGTAAAAAAACTTGATGCCGAATTAGCGACGGGTGGTCCGACTGAGTTTGAAATTGACACTGCGATAATGTTTTGTTACATGGCGGAAAAAAAGCCTGATGTAGTATTACTTGAAGTTGGTATTGGCGGACTCTATGATTCAACAAATGTTATCAAGCCGGTTGTTAGTGTCATAACCACGGTTGGCTGGGACCATATGAAGTACTTAGGGAATACTATTTCAAAAATTGCTACTCAAAAGGCGGGGATAATTAAAGCAAAAGTGCCCGTAGTGATTGGTAATTTGCCGGAAGAAGCACGAACAACAATTAGAAAAGATGCACAAAAAAAATCCTCACCGGTATTTGAATTAGCCGAGGACTTTTCAGTGCGGAAGCTTAATGGTCACCATCTTCATTCCAAGATTCAATATCAAGGAAAGAAAATTAAAAAATTAGAAGTTACGCTTGGCTTAGCAGGAGAGTATCAAGTAGAAAATGCTGCAATTGCTCTTATGACGATTGAGCTTTTTATGACCAAGATGGGGCTGTCAATTGATCGGCGGGCCCTAATTGAGGGTTTAGAGCATACCAGCTGGCCGGGCCGTCTCGAAGAAGTTAATACAACGCCATTGGTTTTACTTGATGGAGCACATAATTTACCAGGAGTTCAGGCGCTTGTTAAGACAATAAAAAATGATTTTGCTGATCGTGAAGTCTACTTACTTGTAGCTATTTTGGCAGACAAACAGTATGAGCTAATGCTTGGCGAGTTAGCAAGCCTTGGTAATGTCCATTTAACTGTTACGCATTTTGCTGGACCGGGTCCCAAACGGCCGAGTGCAGATTTAGGGGCAGCTGTTGATAGCATTCCGACTAAGTATCCTGTCCAGGTTGTAAATGATTGGCAATTAGGTATCGGTCAGGTCGCTAGTCAGATGAGTGAAGAAGACGTAATGATTATTACTGGTTCGCTTTATTTTATTTCTGATGTTCGTAAATTATTTTTAAATTGAAAAATGCAAAATCCCAAATTTTCCGTATTTAAATATATAGAGAGTAAAAAGGAGAATTATTTATTTATGGAAAATGAATTTGCAAGTAATTATGTAAAGATGGTATTTGACTGCTTTGCTGATGAGTTAGGCCACCAAAAGCAGGAGTTATGCCAGCGGCTTTTAAGAAAATGTCCTACGCCATTAGCAATTAAACGTCTAACACGGGTCGAAAAAAGAGAAATTTGTGAATGGGCGCCAGAAATGAAGCGGTTATTTGCTGCTATTGATTTAGGGCAAGCAGTAACTAAAAGTCATGAAGATATTATTGGTCATGCATACTCCAGTGTTGAAGTCGGTCGGGAAATGGTCGCACGTTTTCAAGACGAAGAACAAGAAAACATCTGTATTGCATGCACTGATGTTCATAATGATATTATTGCTTGGAAAGTACTGTTTATTGGCGGAGGTAGTGAGTGTGTTCTTTATCCTGATAAGATTTTCCAATACGCCCTTCAATGTTCAGCGCACGGAATTATTATGATTCATAATCATCCAACAGGGGATGTACGCCCTTCAAGTCAAGATGACTCGTTTGTTCGTCGATTAGAACGAGGATGTGATTTCGTCGGGATTAATCTGATTGACTTTATGATTGTCGGTCGTGATTCTTATTATAGCTGGCAAGAAGATACAGCACTCTAAAAGTAAAGAAAAATTTAATTTATGTGATAGTTGCGGTCTCTTTGCCTAGATTAATGTATATTAATGTTCGTATGTACCGAGTGGCTATGGTATAATATGCACGATATTAATTTGATTTTTAAGACGAAGGGAAGAAGCAGATTGCTAGGAATTGGAACAAAAAATCTTGGCATTGACCTTGGAACTGCTAATACGATTGTCTATCTTGAAGGTAAAGGCATTGTATTACGTGAGCCATCAGTTGTTGCTCGTAACGCTAAGACCAACGAAGTGATTTCTGTTGGCAGTGATGCTCGTGACATGATTGGACGGACACCAGAAAGCATTGTTGCCATTCGGCCAATGAAAGATGGAGTTATTGCAGATTATGACACGACTGTTGCAATGATGAAGTACTACATCGATAAAACACTAGGAAATAATGGTAAGCCATACGTAATGGTGTGTGTCCCTAGTGGTATTACCGAAGTTGAGAAACGGGCCGTAATTGATGCTACCCGTGTTGCAGGTGCTCGTGACGCTTATGTTATTGAAGAACCATTTGCAGCTGCTATCGGTGCCGGACTTCCGGTAATGGATCCAACAGGTAGCATGGTTGTTGATATTGGTGGCGGTACTACTGACGTTGCCACAATCTCGTTAGGTGGAATTGTATCCAGCCGTTCAATTCGGATGGCCGGTGACAAGATGAATGATGCGATTGTCCAATATGTTCGTCAACATATGAATTTATTAATTGGTGAGCGGACTGCCGAAAAGCTTAAGTGGGATATTGGTTCAGCATCAGTAGAAGCAGCTGAAGAAATGGGGACAACTCAGGTTCGCGGGCGTGACCTCGTAACCGGTTTGCCAAAGACGATGCAGGTATCTGCAACAGATGTTTCTACCGCCTTACAGGATGTTGTTGATAGCATTATTACAGCAATAAAAGGAACCCTGGAAGAGACATCCCCTGAAATTGCAGCGGATGTTATTGACCATGGGATTGTGTTGACTGGTGGCGGCGCATTGCTCAAGCATTTACCAGATGTAATTGCTGATGCAACCAAAGTACCAGTGTTTATTGCCAATGATCCGCTCGATTGTGTTGCTATTGGTACTGGTGAGTCATTAAAGAGTATTGATGTAATGAAGAAGAAATAAAAGTGATTCTTGGACAACAAGGTCATCAATGAATCATCATTGGTACTAACTAATGATTAACGGGGCTGATCGCCAAGCAGAAGTGTTTGGCAGGCCCCGTCTTAATTACCTTGTTATGCATTGGAGGGACATAATGCAGAAATTTTTTTCCAACCGCCGATTAGTTATCGCTGTGATAATTCTGGTTGTCTGCTTTGGGCTAATGGCAGGTTCTGTCTCTTTGCGGAATAGACGAAATACACCACCACTTATTCAACAATTTGGAAATGATATTGTTGGCTTTGTTGATAGTGCAGTTGCCCTCCCCGTAAATTGGGCACAGACAAGCGTGAGTTCAATAAATGGTTTAATGAATACTTATTCTGAAAATCGTGAACTTAAACAACAGGTAACGGAATTAGCGCAAACTAAAGTCCGTGATCAGACTTTAGCACGTGAAAATAAGCAATTAAAACAACAATTAAAACTAAATAATTCAATGACTGACTATAATACGGTTACAGCGGCTGTACTAATGCGCACTCCGTCTTCATGGCAAAAGCAATTAGTAATTAATAAGGGTCAATCTAGCGGCATTAAGAAAAATATGCCCGTAATGAGCGGTAGCGGATTGATTGGTCGGGTAACTGAAGTAAATAAAACTAATAGTAAAGTTGAACTATTGAGTGACACTAGTGAATCATCGAACCGTTTTGCTATTACACTTAACGGTGAAAACGGAAAAGTTATTAACGGTATTATTACCGGATATAGTGCCGCAAATAATGAGCTAGAAATGGGACAGGTAACTTCAAAGGCAAAAATAAAGAAGGGCACAAAGGTCATAACAAGCGGAATGGGGGGCATAACTCCTAAAGGTCTTTACGTTGGGCGTGTATCACGTGTTGGTAAAGATGATTATGGTCTTGCCCAAAAAATTTACATCACTCCAGCAACAGACTTTAATGATATTAATATTGTTACTGTCGCTGAATCTGCTGCACAGGAGTGATAAATATGTATCGACTATCACGTTTAAAATATATATTTCCAATCGGCCTCTTCGTTTGCCTGTTCTTAGATGGTGCGTTGAGCCACGTATGGGCTTCTTTCTTTTTTAGCTACCCATATTCAATGGTAAGTGAATTGGTTTTGCTGTGGTTAGTGTTATCATATTTCTTTCAAGATGACATTGAAATTCCGCTAATTCCCTTTGCGATTGCAGCGGGAGCGGTATATGACCTTTATTTTTCTGGAATTTTAGGTTTGTATATCTTTTTGTACCCATTAATAGTTGAAATAACCAAAATTCTTTCCCGCTATTTTAGTTCATCATTTTTATCGATGATTATGATCTTCTTTGTAGATATTGTTGTTTTTGAAACACTTAATTATTGGGCTTATTACCTAATTGATATTACCAATGTTGGGTTTGGTGATTATCTCGTCTATACGTTAGCGCCAACACTGGCATTGAATTTAATTTATTTTGTAATTCTGTTCTGGCCAATTCGCGCATTGTATCGCTGGGCATTAGATAATAATCAAATTTAAAATAATGCTTGACACAACCGATATTCCAGTATAGGATATTTACAACATCATAAATGACAGTGAACAGACTAGTAGAACTTTAAGTATTGTTAAGAGAGTCCCTAATGGTGGGAAGGGACCAATACATGAGTTTGAATCACATCTGTGAGTTGATCTTCTGAAACCCTCAGTAGGAAGATCCGGGGAAGCCCGTTACAGCACGGAGTTTATTTATTGAACTCACTGAGGCTATTTTTCGTGAGAAAATAGCATGATGAGGTGGAACCGCGGAAACGCCCTCGTAGCCATTTGGCTCGAGGGCGTTTTTTAGTTCATATAAGTAGACTTATTGAGGCAGACATTGCGAGGTGTCTGCAAACGTGAGGTGGAACCGCGATGAATTCGCCCTCTAGGAGTAACTTCCTAGAGGGCTTTTTCGTTACTGTTATTTTAATTAAGTAGTGATTTTAAGGAGGCAATAGAAATGTCAATGCAATATATAAGTGAAATTTTACCTTCATTATTTCAAGGAGCAATTCTTACATTACAAATTTTCTTCTGGACATTGGTTGGGTCGCTCCCCCTTGGTATTTTAGTTAGTTTAGGT
This sequence comes from Limosilactobacillus albertensis, assembly GCF_014145555.1. NCBI lineage: Bacteria > Bacillati > Bacillota > Bacilli > Lactobacillales > Lactobacillaceae > Limosilactobacillus > Limosilactobacillus albertensis. The sequence continues at coordinate 48,945 of NZ_JACIVD010000066.1, read as the reverse complement.
TTAACTTCAAAAATTAAGCCGCTTAAATGGATTCTAGAAATTTATGTATGGTTAATGCGGGGAACACCGCTATTACTACAATTGATTTTTGTATTCTACGGGTTACCGATTATCGGAATTGTTTTTGAACGTTATGATGCAGCATTAGTTGCTTTTATCTTAAATTATACGGCTTACTTTGCTGAAATCTTTCGTGGTGGTTTTCAGTCGGTTGATCAAGGACAATTTGAGGCGGCACGTGTTTTACGGTTAAGCTACTGGCAGACACTTCGCAAAATTATCATTCCGCAGGTTGTGAAAATTGTTATCCCATCGATCGGAAATGAAGTTATTAACTTGGTAAAAGACTCATCATTAGTTTATGTAATTGGTTTAGGCGACCTATTACGAGCAGGAAATGTTGCCACTTCCCGCGACGTTACCCTTGTTCCGCTGATGTTAGTTGGATTGATTTACTTGATCCTAGTCGGAATTTGTACTTTAATTTTACGCCGAGTTGAAAAATGTTACGCATACTTTAAGTAAAGGAGGAGACACAATATGTTAGAAGTTCGCAACCTAAAAAAGAGTTTTGGTAACCGTCAAATTTTAGATGGGGTTAACTTAACCGTTAAAGATGGTGAAATATTATGTATCGTTGGGCCATCTGGAGCTGGTAAGACAACGTTACTCCGTTGCATTACCGGCTTAGAAACACCAGATAGCGGCGACTTCTTTATCGATGGCCGAAAGTTTGATCCACAGGGAACAGAAGCACCTGATCGTGTAATCGGTGTTGTTTTTCAGGACTTTAAGCTTTTTCCCAACCTATCAGTAATGGAAAATATTACGTTAGCACCAATCTTAGTTTTGAAAAAGAGTAAGGAAGAAGCGGTTGCCGATGCTCAGAAGCTGCTTGAAGAATTAGGCCTTAATACAAAGGGAAACTTATATCCCTACCAGCTTTCTGGCGGGCAAAAACAACGGGTAGCGATTGCTCGTGCATTAGCAATGGAACCTAAAATTCTTTGTTACGATGAACCGACATCAGCACTAGATCCAAACCTGCGAAAAGATGTTGCTAATATTATTTTAGGATTAAAAAAGGACGGGATGACCCAATTAATTGTTACTCACGATTTAGAATTTGCACAGGATATTGCAGATGATATTTTGCGGGTTCAACCACTTGACCAGCGCAAAGCTGAATAATGAGGGAGGGATTACAGATGAAAAAACTAAAAGCAATCTGGTTGCTCCTTCTGTTAGTTGTTCCTGTTGTGCTCTTGAGTGGCTGTGAAAGCGTGACAGAACGTGCTGATACCCAGGATACATGGAATCGAATTGAAAAAAGGAAACGCGTGATTGTGGGGCTTGATGATAGTTTTGTTCCCATGGGTTTTCGACAAAAGAATGGAAAATTGGTTGGTTACGATGTAGACCTTGCCCGCGCTGTATTTAAGCAGTACGGAATAAAGGTTGATTTTCAACCAATTGATTGGTCAATGAAAGAAACCGAATTAAAGAACGGAACGATTGACCTCTTGTGGAATGGGTATTCAGTTAATCCGAGTCGGGCGAAGAAGGTAGCGTTTAGTCGGTATTATTTGGAAAACCGGCAAATTCTCGTTACTAAGAAGAAAAGTAATATTAAGAATTTAAATGGCATGACAGGAAAAACGCTAGGAGTCCAAAATGGATCAACTGGGTTAACAGTCCTAGATGAAAAGCCTAAACTATTAAAGGATAAAATCAAAAATCACACCCCTGTACTTTACGATACATTCCCCAATGCATTTATCGACTTAAATGCAAATCGAATCCAGGGTATTTTAATGGATGAGGTTTACGCTAATTACTATATTAAACACCAGCCTAACAGTAACTCTTATCGGACATACATTAGTAAAGAATTACCAATGGAGCATTTTGCTGTTGGAATGCGTAAAGGAGATAAGACATTAAAGAAGAAGATTAATCAAGGGCTTGGCAACCTCCAAAAGAATGGTGAATTACGCAAAATTAATGAGAAATGGTTTGGTCAAGATAGTAATTACTTAGGACCGGATAATGATTAAAAGAGTGGCCTAGCAGGTTGAATTGTTCAACTTCTAGGTCATCATTGTCTTTTAGCATAATAAACAAATTAACAAAAATACGATGAATTTTCTCAATCAGTTTGTAATTTGTTCATAATTAACGTATCATTATTCAGTATGATAATTCGAACGTAACTAGGTTGCAGCTAGTGGAACCCCTCTTGCTGCATTTTATATTGAAGGGAGAAAGAGAACGTGGATTTTAATCTTGCCCGTGGCGTGGATCTGCACATTATACCCACAAAGCAATTTAAGATGAATCACGTCTTAATAGATTTTGCGACTCCGCAAACACCAACAAATACTACTGCACGAAATTTATTGGCAAACCTATTAGAGACCAGTACGCATCGCTATCCAACACAGACGGCTTTGGCCCGCCAATTAGCATCTTTATATGGGGCATATGTTAACTTATTTGTTAATCGTCTTGGGATGATGCACACTGTCCGATTGCGAGCAAGCTTTGTTAATAATCGTTTTGTTAATGAAGACCTGTTTGAAAAAATTAGCGGTCTGATAAATGAAATATTATTTCACCCACTGATTGATGATGGTGAATTTGATGGTCCTACTTTTAGGATTCAAGCAAATAACCTGCGAAGTACGATTAAATCGTTCTATGATGACAAACAATTTCTGGCAAGTCAGCGATTGATGGACTTATATTACCGAAATGATTCAGTAATGAAGATTCCAAGCTTTGGACAAATTGCTGATCTTGAAAAATTAAATGCTAAGAGTTTGGTGGCAACGTATCAGTCAATGATCAACCACGATAAAGTTGATATTTTTGTTTTAGGTGATATCGATCCAGAACTCGCCCGCAAAGTTTTTGCAAGATTACCGTTTAACAATCGAGTTCCGCTTAGCAGTTCGCCTTTATATCACCAGTTGCCTTATGATCAAGTTCAACGTAAAACCGAATATCAGCAGGTTAGTCAGGCTAAGTTAAATCTTGCATATTCTTTACCGGTTTATTACCATGATTCAGATTATTATGCAGCGTTGGTCTTTAACGGTCTTTTTGGTGGTACGCCATATTCAAAACTTTTTACAAATGTTCGGGAAAAAGCCAGCTTAGCTTATTATGCTTCGAGTCGTCTCTTGCCATTTAACGGAGTAGTGAGCGTTCAAACGGGAATTCGCGCGAGTGACCAAGAAAGAGTTCAAGATATGATTCAAGAGCAGCTTAAGGATTTACAGAATGGCAATTTTTCTGATGAAGCCTTAAAAGAAGTCCAAGATAGTTTGATTAATCAATATCGTGCTGGTCATGATCTAGCAAGTAATATTTTGGAACAGCAACTGGTAGCTAAATTAGTTAATGAAACAAATAAAGATTTTGTAGCTGAAATAAAAAAGGTAACACCAGCTGATATTTCTCAAGTTGCAAACAAGATGAAACTTCAAGCAGTTTATTTATTAAGTGGTGAGAGATAATTATATGGATAAACAAGTTTATCAAAAATTTAACCAGTCCATTTATCGTGAACAATTATCAAATGGGCTAAAGGTTCAGCTTCTGCCAATGGAAGGGTACCATAAGACGTATGCAATTTTAACAACTGACTTTGGCTCTATTGATAATCACTTCATTCCATATCATCAGGAAGAAGCAATTACCGTTCCAGACGGAGTTGCCCATTTTCTTGAACATAAAATGTTTGAGAAAAAAGACCATGATGCGTTTGATTTGTTTGGTAAATTGGGAGCTGATTCTAACGCCTTTACTAGCTTTACTCAAACAAGCTACCTTTTTTCAACTACTAGCAATCTTCACGAAAATTTAGATGTTTTGCTAGATTTTGTTCAGGATCCGTACTTTACCGACCAAACAGTAAAAAAAGAGCAGGGGATTATTGGTCAAGAGATCCAAATGTATGAGGATGATCCAAGTTGGCGTTTATATTTAGGAATTCTAGGTAATTTATACCCTAACGATCCGATGCGGATTGATATTGCAGGGACGATTGAATCAATTGGCCGCATTACACCAAAAATTTTGATGGATACTTATAAAACGTTCTATCAGCCTGCCAACATGAACTTATTCCTAGTTGGTCGCCTGGACCCAGAAGAAACAATGGCGTGGATCAAGCAAAATCAAGAACAAAAAAACTTTGCACCGACGGAAACGCCACGCAGATTATTTAAATTAAATGATCCGACTGCACATGATGTAATTCCTTTCCGCTCATTAACAATGGATATTGTAAGGCCCAAAGTAATGGTTGGCTTGCGGGGAACAAAGCAATTCGATGATGGGAAGCAACGATTGCATTATAAATTGGCGATTGATTTGTTGTTAGATGTTTTGTTTGATGATACGTCGGATAACTACTTGCGTTTATACAATAATGAAACACTTGACGATACATTTGGCTATAATTTTGAAATGCAACGAGGATTTCATTTTGCCTATTTTAGTTCTGACACTGATCAAATGGAACGCTTTGCTGACGAAATTATTGATATCCTTGAGAGTGCTGATCAGCAAATCGAGGCAGCGCGAACAAGATTTGAAGGAATCAAAAATGCTGAATTAGGACGATTGATTGGACTTTTAGATTCTCCAGAGGCTATCGCTAATCGGTATGCTGGAGATCTATTTGCAGGAGCAAGTTTAATGGATGAGATCCAAATTTTAGAGACCATTACAATTGACGACCTTTATCAAGTGGCAAAGGATTTTATTACGCCCCAAGGAATTTCGGTATATCAAGTAGTACCACAACATCAATAAAATTAACTTTTCTTGTGAATTTATTATATATAGTGAGCATGATATAATATCCAAGAGTAAAGATAAATGAAAGTGGAGATAGAATAATGAGTGAGAACGAGAACGATCAAAAACGACTTGAGATTGGCAAAATTTTACGAAAAGCTCGAGAAGAAAAAGGATATACCCTTGATGATCTTCAACAAATGACAAAAATCCAAAAGCGGTATTTAATTGCTATTGAAGATGAAAACTTCGATGAACTTCCTGGGGACTTTTATGTTCGTGCGTTCATTAAGCAATATGCAAATATGGTTGGATTAGATGGTAATGAATTATTGCAAAAGTATGATGATCAATTACCAAAGACGAAGACAGAAGAATATTCTGATCATCTTGCTCAGGCGGTAGAGACACGGACGAGTCAACGAAAGACTGTCAGTGGCAGTGTTGATAAGGTGCGTAACTATATGCCAACCATCATCATTGCGTGTGTGATTGTTTTAGTATTAGCTGCTATCTGGCTTACTGCAATTGCTCGTAATCACCGGGATTCTTCTACACGGATTGATAATAGTTCTGTTTCGGTATCCGGTGAGAGTCGCAAAAAGGCATCATCTTCTTCTAAGAAAGAAAGTACAAAACAAAGTAAGTCAACAGCGATTAAGCTTCAAGAAGCCCCTAATCGAAATGACACTAGCGTTACCTACACCGCTAAACAGCTTACGGCAGATACAACCTTACAAATTGAACCAAGTGATCGGTCGTGGATGCAGGTACGCGCAAATAACAATAACTTATTAAACAAGACCCTAAATAATAATGAAAAGACTAGCCTTAAGATTAATCGGGATACAACATCATTAGTAATTACAGTTGGTAATGCTCGGGCTACAAAATTAAAGATTGGTGACCAAGAAATTGACTTTACTAATAACGGTCGTTACCAAAACACACGGAATGTAACGATTAATTTTGGTCAAAATCAATCAAGTAGCAGTGCAGCTAGTCAAGCATCAAATAATTCAAATCGAAACGCTTCTTCGACTAGTCAATCAAATAATGCTACGCAGCCATCTGCAGCAAGCAGCAGCCGTCCTCAGACAAATGCTAGTCGACAGGGTAGCCAACCTACTCGTTAATCTGGAGTGCTAAAGGAGTTAGAACATTGAATTTACCTAACAAATTAACTGTTGTTCGTTTAATTATTATCCCCTTTTTCTTATTATTAATGGTGTTGCCATTACAAAGCTGGGGAGCTGTTAGCTTTTTAGGGGCAACTATTCCAATGGCTCAGTTTATTGCTGCCATTTTATTTATCGTTGCTACAATTACTGATAATCTTGACGGGCAGATTGCGCGTCGTCAGCATCTTGTAACTAATTTTGGGAAATTTACTGATCCATTAGCGGATAAACTATTAGTAATGACCGCTTTTATTGTCTTGACTGGAAGCGGGGTTGTACCGTCATGGGTAACCTCAATTATTATCTGGCGTGAATTAGCCGTTACGGGGCTACGATTATTGCTGGTAGAACAAGATGGGATAGTTTTAGCTGCCAAAATGCCAGGTAAAATTAAAACGACAACGCAGTTTATTGCAATTATCTTCTTACTCTTAAATAACGTGATTTTTGCAATGTGGAATATTCCATTTGGCCAAATCATGCTATATATTTGTTTGTTCTTTACTATTTACTCGGGAATAGATTACTTCATTCAGGGACGCGACGTTTTCTCGGATGGATTTAAATAATTTAAGATTAAGTCAGAGGCTGGGAACTAACCCGGTCTTTGACTTTTTTAAAGATAAAAATGCCAATGCGGTAACTGATTGGTAGTTCAAACGTTGATAGATCAGCATTTGTCTAATCTGATCATCCTTACAATAGGCGGCGCGTTGACGACAGCGGGATAATGAACTAGGTAAGCTGGTTCTGCCCCGCTTATTTTATTTGAATTAAAATTTTATGATTTTGGTGAAAATGGTTATACTTTACGTATATATATTATAGGGGTGAACTTTATGGATGCGGAAATAATTTCAGTTGGAACAGAAATTGTACTAGGTCAAATTGTTAATACTAATGCAGCCTATTTGGCAAGAAAACTTACTCAACTAGATCTACCAGCTACGTACCAAACGACTGTTGATGATCAGCCGCAACGACTTGAGCGGGTTATTAACCATGCATTGACACGAGCACAGTTAGTTTTTGTCTGTGGTGGCTTAGGCCCGACCGCTGACGATATTACAATGCCAACCGTTGCTAGGACGTTAGGAGTAGATTTACAAACGGATAACCAGCACTGGAATTGGATCCAACAAACTTTTAAGCAACGGCAAATTAAAATGGAACCAGATAATATCCGCCAAGCTCAATATCTTAAAGGGGGCACGCCACTGAAGAACCCAGTTGGTCTTGCTTTAGGGTGCTGGGATGAAATCAATGGAAAGGTAGTCGTTGTATTGCCTGGACCACCAGCAGAATTCCAGGCGATGGTTGAAGAAAGTTTGATTCCTAAGTTAAAGGAGCATTTTCAAACTGGAAAACAAATTACTAGTCGGACCTTAAATTTCTTGGGTCGTCCTGAATCGCAGTTAATGAGCGAAATTCAGGAAGCAACTCAAAATGAAACGGGGATAAGCATTACTTCCTATGTTCAACCAACAGCAATTCAGGTGCGCTTAACAGTTCGGGACTTACCGAAAAAAGAAGCAACCGCGAAAATTAATCGGGTTCAAAAATCTATTTTAGCTTTTGAAAAGCCTTATTTTTTTGGTGTCGGTGATGATCTTACCCTTGCCAATGTAGTTGTTGAGTTATTAAAAGAAAAAAATTGGAAATTAACAGCTGCTGAAAGTCTAACAGGAGGAATGTTTCAAAGTACAATTTGTTCTGTTCCGGGAGCATCGAATATTTTTGATGGCGGTTTTGTCACCTATGCTGCTAGTGCTAAGGAAGAGCTCTTGGGAATACCTAATGGATTAATCGATCGATATGGTGTGGTAAGTTCTGAAACGGCAGCGGCAATGGCTGAAGGATGCCGTCAAAAATTGAATACAAAAATTGGTATTGGGTTTACTGGGGTTGCAGGCCCAGATGCATTAGAAAATCACCCCGCCGGTACAGTCTGGGTTGGATTAGCAATTGAGGGGCAGCCAACAAAGACAGTTCAGTTGCATCTTGCTTCTTATATTGGTAGACAGGCTATTAGAACCTTAAGTGTCCAGTACGGGCTGCAAATGATCTATCGTGAATTAAAAAAATAAACGAACTTTTGTTCACTTTTTTCTTGTTTTTTTTGCTAAAACTGTTATTATTAGTTATCGGATAAACCGTAAAAAAGGAGGAATTTGATTTGGCTGACCAACGAAAAGCAGCATTAGATGTTGCCATCAGAAAGATCGAAAAGAACTTTGGTAAAGGTTCAATTATGCGAATGGGTGATGCCACGGATATGAAGATTGCATCTGTATCTAGTGGCTCCCTTGCAATTGATAAAGCACTCGGCATTGGTGGGTATCCTCGTGGCCGGATAGTAGAAATTTATGGCCCAGAGAGTTCTGGGAAGACCACGGTTGCTTTGCATGCAGTAGCAGAAGTTCAACGCCAGGGTGGAACAGCAGCATATATCGATGCTGAAAATGCACTTGATCCTCAATACGCTGAGGCACTAGGAGTCAATATTGATGACTTATTACTTTCCCAGCCTGATAGTGGTGAAGAAGGACTAGAAATCGCTGATGCATTAATTTCTAGTGGAGCAGTTGATTTAGTTATTGTTGACTCAGTAGCAGCATTAGTTCCTCGTGCTGAAATTGACGGTGATATGGGTGATACTCATGTCGGCTTGCAAGCCCGTTTAATGTCTCAGGCGCTTAGAAAGTTATCTGGTGAGATTAATAAGACCAAGACAATTGCTATTTTTATCAACCAGATTCGTGAAAAAGTCGGGGTTATGTTTGGTAACCCTGAAACTACTACTGGTGGTCGTGCCTTAAAATTCTACTCAACAATCCGTATGGAAATTCGTCGTGCAGAACAGATTAAAAATGGAACAGACGTTGTTGGTAATAAAGCAAAAGTAAAAATTGTGAAGAACAAGGTTGCTCCGCCATTCAAGCGTTGTGAAGTTGACATTATGTACGGTGAAGGTATCTCTAAGACAGGGGAATTATTAGATATGGCAGTTGAAAATGACCTTGTTGATAAAAGCGGTGCTTGGTATTCATATGGCAATGAGCGAATTGGTCAAGGACGAGAAAATGCTAAAAAGTGGCTTAAAGAACATCCTGATAGCATGAATGAATTAATGAATAAGGTTCGTGTTGCAAATGGAATGGAACCTTTAGATGAAAAATCTTCAAAAGATTCAACTAATGGTAAAGATTCCAGTGGATCAGGAGAAAGTAAGCAAGAAACTATTGAAGAAGCAAGTAAAAAATAGTTGGCATTAACGGTATAAAATAACAGGCGGACCCTAACATCTTTACTAATAAAATAAGATGTTAGGGCCTTCTTCGTCTATTAATAGTTCTTTAATATGGATTAAAAAATTCAATAGTTGACACCTTGGTTTGGCAAGCTTAAAATTTAACATGTGTGATGTTTTGAAACATGACACGGTGAAATTAATTTATTCATACCAACAACATAATAGTTGAAGCGGAGGTGAAATAGTGGAAGTATTAATATTCGCCGCGCTTGCTATGGTTGTCGGAATTATTGTCGGCTATGTAATTCGCAAGGTTTCATACGAAAAACAAGTTGCAGAAGCGCATAATGATGCGCAAGGTATTATTTCTAAAGCAAAACAAGACGCAGCAACGGCGAAAAAAGAGGCTATTTTAGAAGCAAAAGAAGAGAGTCATCAATATCGGGAACGTGTTGAAGACGAGTTAAAGCAACGGCGAAGTGAAGTTCAACGTCAAGAAGATCGTCTACTTCAACGGGAAACTTCTTTAGATCATAAAGATAGTGCTCTTGAAAAACGAGAAAATGCGGTTGGTGTTCGTGAACGAAAATTAGATCAAGAAAAAGAACGACTTCATCAATCTAAGGAACAAGCTGAAGCCTTAGTTGAACAACGTAAACAAGAAGTTGAAAAAGTTGCTCAAATGTCACAAGATGACGCTAAACAGTTATTATTATCTGAAGTAAAAGAACAGTTAAAGACTGAACGGGCAGTAATGATTCGTGATAGTGAACAAGAAGCAGAACTTTCAGCAGAACGAAATGCTAAGAAATTAATCGTTGAGGCGATTCAGCGAAGTGCTGCTGATGTTGTCTCTGAGACGACTGTTTCAGTTGTTACCCTTCCTAATGACGATATGAAGGGGAGAATAATTGGTCGTGAAGGTCGTAATATTAGAACTTTAGAGACATTAACAGGAATTGATTTGATTATTGATGACACGCCGGAAGCAGTAGTGTTAAGTGGTTTTGACCCGGTTCGTCGAGAAATTGCTAAAATTGCTCTTGAAAAGTTAATTCAAGATGGGCGCATTCACCCTGCGAGAATTGAAGAAGCAGTTGATAAAGCTCGTAAGCAAATGGATACCCAGTTGCGTGAAACTGGAGAGCAGGCATTGTTTGATTTAGGGATTCATTCTATGCATCCTGATCTTATTAAGACGGTTGGGAGAATGAAGTACCGGACAAGTTACGGTCAAAATGTTTTAGATCATTCGATTGAAGTTGCTAAGTTAGCGGGAATCATGGCTGCTGAACTTGGCGAGGACGTCACAATGGCAAAACGTGCAGGGCTATTGCATGATATTGGCAAAGCAATTGACCATGAAGTTGATGGTTCGCATGTTGAGCTTGGGGTTGAATTAACACGGAAATATAAAGAGAATAAAGTGGTAATCAATACGATTGCTTCACACCATGGAGATGTCCCAGCAACTTCTGTGATCGCTGTTCTAGTTCAGGCGGCTGATGCAATTTCAGGTGCTCGACCAGGTGCGCGAAGTGAATCATTAGAACAATACATTCAACGCTTAAAGAAACTAGAAGGCATAGCAAACAGTTATGATGGTGTCGACCATAGTTACGCAATTCAAGCTGGTCGAGAACTTCGCGTGATTGTTAAACCAAAGAAGATTTCTGATTTGCAAGCAACAACTTTGTCACATGATATTAAGAACAAAATTGAAAAGCAATTAGAATATCCAGGACATATCAAAGTAACCGTTATTCGGGAAGTTCGAGCAGTTGATTATGCTAAATAAACTGGTTTTCAGTTCTAATAAAGAGACTGGGTACATACTACAGTCTCTTTATTATTTTAAAAAACAGTAACTAGTGCTAAACTATAGAGCCTTGCATGAAATTATGGCAGAAAATATAATTAATTTATTGTAAATAATAAGAACGAAATAAAATTATTAACGGGGTGAAAGTTAGTGGCAAAAAAGATGACGCCAATGATGGAACAGTATCAGAAGGTGAAGGATCAATATCCAGATGCTTTTTTGTTTTATCGTTTAGGTGATTTTTATGAGCTGTTTAATGATGATGCGATTAAAGGAGCGCAACTACTAGAATTAACATTAACAACTAGAAATCATAGTGCTAAAAATCCAATCCCAATGTGTGGGGTGCCACATAGAGCTGTTAATAGCTATATTGATATTTTAATTGACAAAGGTTATAAAGTAGCAATTTGTGAACAGATGGAGGATCCTAAAAAAGCCAAGGGGATGGTTAAACGGGCTGTTACACGCCTTATTACCCCAGGAACACAAATGGATCTTAATGGAGAACAGGCGCGAGACAATAACTATTTAGCAGCAATAAGTATGCAAGATAATGCTTTTAATATTGCGTATACAGACTTGTCGACTGGAGAGCTTAAAACGACCGCCCTTGATAACGCTAATGATGCGGTTAACGAATTAGTTAATTTACAAAGTAAGGAAGTTGTAGTGGATGGTGAGCTTCCCGTTGAAATAACGACACAATTTAAACAACGGAACATCCTTCAATCTCACCAGCCGACCATCTTAAAAAATTCGGAGATAAGCTATCTTACTCAAGATCTTGAAGCAGCAGGTCAGCAGCATGTGGTTGGCCTGTTGGTATCATATTTATTAACAACGCAAAAACGTGCCCTTGCCCACTTGCAAAAAGCAATTGCTTACCAGCCAAGTTCTTTTATGAAAATTGACCATTATTCTAAAACTAACTTAGAATTGATGAAAAATATGCGAAGCGGTAAACGTCAAGGAACATTAGCCTGGCTCTTAGATGAGACTAAAACGGCAATGGGGAGCAGGCTGCTAAAACGGTGGATTGATCGGCCATTAATTAATCCGAATGCAATTAGCGAACGTCAAGATAAAGTCCAAGAATTATTAAATCATTATTTTGAAAGAAGCAATTTGCAACAAGAATTAATAAAGGTATATGACTTAGAGCGTTTGGCAGGAAGAGTGGCTTATGGCAGTGTTAATGGACGGGACCTTATTCAACTAAAGACGTCCCTTAGACAAGTCCCCAAAATAAAGTATGTTTTAGAAACACTAGATTCACCCGTTTTTGAGCAACTTCAAAAACAGCTTGATCCGTTAGATGATATAGCCGATTTAATTGACCGGGCTATCGTTGAGGAACCGCCGATTGCAATAACAGATGGCGGCGTAATTAAGGATGGTTATAATACACAATTAGACCAGTATCGTGATGCCATGAATAATGGAAAACAGTGGATTGCTGATCTTCAAGAGCATGAGCGGAAATTAACCGGCATAAATAATTTAAAAATTGGTTATAACCATGTCTTTGGTTACTATATTGAAGTTACGAAGGTTAATCTTGATAAATTACCAAAAGACCGCTATGAACGCAAGCAGACGCTGGTTAATGCCGAGCGATTCTCAACGCCTGAACTGAAAGAAAAAGAGGCATTAATAATGGGTGCTCAAGAAAAGTCAACCGCTCTTGAGTATGACCTCTTTGTAAAAATCCGTGAGCAAGTAAAAAGTCAGATCAAGCGATTGCAAAAATTAGCGCAACAATTAGCAGAATTAGATGTATTGCAAAGCTTTGCTGTAGTGAGTGAAGATTACCATTTCGTCCGCCCAACGATGAATACGGGACATGTTCTGAAGATTAAGGATGGCCGACACCCAGTAGTTGAAAAATTTATGGGGCATCAAGAATATGTTCCTAATGATGTTTTAATGGGTGATGATACTGATATTTTACTAATTACCGGGCCTAATATGTCTGGTAAGAGTACGTATATGCGTCAATTAGCCCTTATCGCGGTAATGGCGCAGGTTGGGTGTTTTGTACCTGCTAAGTCCGCCGAGCTGCCAATTTTTGATCAAGTTTTTACGCGAATTGGGGCAGCAGATGATCTAATTTCTGGTGAAAGTACATTTATGGTCGAAATGATGGAGGCTAATAATGCTTTAATGCATGCAACGGATCGAAGCTTAATTTTGTTTGATGAAATTGGTCGAGGAACGGCTACCTACGATGGGATGGCTTTGGCACAAGCAATTATTGAATATGTCCACCAGCATGTGCGTGCAAAGACTCTTTTCTCAACTCATTATCACGAATTAACCTCGCTGGAAGATAGTCTGGCACGACTGAAGAATGTTCATGTGGGAGCAACGGAAAAAGATGGTGAACTGGTATTTCTCCATAAAGTAAGTGCAGGACCAGCTGATAAGTCTTATGGGATCCATGTTGCAAAATTAGCAGGGATGCCAAGTTCATTGTTAAAACGTGCTGATACGATTCTTCAAAAATTAGAGAGAAAAGATATTAAACTACCATCATCCCCAGCAGAAAAAGATGGAAACTATCAAACTGAAACAATTTCTGCAAAAGTAAGTGAACCAGTGCCGACGAAAAAGAAGGCCACACCAGTGATTGAAGATAATGGTCAGCTTGAACTGTTTGCGACACCAACAGAGAAAAAGGAGACAAGCATTGACCGCCGCATTCTACACCAATTAAAAGAACTCAACCTGATGGGAATGACGCCTATGGATGTAATGAATCAGATTTATAAATGGCAGCAGAAATTGAAATAAGGTGATATTTAATGGGAAAAATTCATGAACTGGATAATATTTTAGCTGACCAAATAGCTGCCGGAGAAGTAATAGAACGTCCGGCATCAATTGTAAAAGAGTTAGTTGAAAATTCACTTGATGCCCATAGTCACCGTGTTGACATTATTGTTGAAAATTCTGGATTAGATAGCGTCCGGGTAATTGATGATGGTGATGGGATTGCTGCTGAAGACGTTAAACTTGCTTTTCATCGACATGCTACCAGTAAGATTAATTCACGGCATGACCTGTTTAAGGTCCAGACAATGGGGTTTCGTGGTGAAGCTTTACCTAGTATCGCTTCTGTTGCTGACGTAATACTAACTACTGCGCAAGCTGGACAAGATGAGGGCGCAATGATTCACCTACGTGGCGGGAAAGAATTAGCTATGAAGCCGGCAGGAGCACGACAGGGAACTGATATTAAAGTAACCGACCTGTTTTTTAATACTCCGGCACGGTTGAAATACCTCAAGTCGCCACAAACTGAATTAGCACGGATTACGGATATTATTAACCGGCTAGCACTGGCTAATCCAGCGGTTGCTTTTAGCTTTACCCATAACGGCCGTGAATTATTCCGTTCTGCTGGCAATAATAACCTTCAACAGGTTGTTGCAGCTATTTATGGTGTTCAGGCTGGACGAAAGATGTTAGAAGTAAAGGGCGCGGATAATGATTTTAAAATAAGCGGCTTCGTTTCTTTACCTGAATTAACCCGGGCATCGCGACAGTATATTACGATTACAATTAACCACCGTTATGTTCGCAATTTTGAATTAACCAAGGCAATCATCCAAGGGTATGAATCAAAGTTAATGGTTGGACGTTATCCATTGGCGGTAATTAATATTGACCTTGATCCTGTTTTAGTTGACGTTAATGTTCACCCGGCTAAACGCGAAGTTCGGTTGAGTAAAGAACAACAATTAACGAAATTAATTTCCAAAGTAATTCGCAAGCGGATTGCAGTTGAGAATTTAATTCCGAATGTGGATGCAGGTCAATTTATGCCGAATGATGATGAGATAGCCGACCTGGATCGACGCTTGAAAGAAGCATCACCGGCTTACCATGCCAATCCTGTTTCAACAGTTCCCACACAAGAAAAAGTAGCAGCAAATGATATTTCACCGGTTGCAGATAACCCTGCGAAAGCTGATGCTCATGATAGTGAGATTCCAGCCCCAATAGTTATCCATGATGTTAATGATTTAAAGACACCAGCGATGCAAAAATTTGATGAACGTTACCAAAACGAAGGAACTGTTACCCCTTTTACAGCTCCAATACCACCAATGAGTGCTAAGAAGCCTGAAAACATTGAATTGGACGTTCATGATAAAACTGATCAAAGCCAAAATCGTTTTCCTGAACTGCAATATATTGGTCAGTTGCAAGGGACATTTTTGTTAGCCCAGGCAGGTGACGGACTTTATATTATTGATCAACATGCGGCCCAAGAACGAATTAATTATGAGTATTATCGGCAAAAGATTGGTGAAGTGAGCCCAAGCCAACAGAATTTCTTAGTACCGCTTGTCCTAAACTATTCTACTGTTGACGCTTTAACTATTACCCAGCACCTGGATACTTTAGCAGCGGTCGGCTTGAATTTAGAGTCATTTGGTCAAAATAGTTTTATTTTGCGGTCGCACCCAACTTGGTTTAAGGAGGGGCAAGAAGAAGATACAGCTAAGGAAATGATTGATTGGCTAATTAAGAATGGTAAGCTAACAGTTAAGGAATTCCGAATGAAGACAGCAATCATGATGAGCTGTAAACGAGCGATTAAAGCTAATCACCATCTTGATGAACGAGAAGCAAAGGCGCTTTTAAAACGATTGCCACAATGCGAGAACCCATTTAATTGTCCCCATGGCCGGCCAGTTACCGTCCATTTTGATGACCAGGATTTGGAAAAAATGTTTAAGAGAATTCAGGATTCACATACCCCGTATGCTGATGATTTTGATGATCACGAATTTTAAGGAGGAACTGCTTTGTACGAATACTTAACAGGTTTTGTTTCAATTGTTGCCCCGCAATATATTGTTATTGACGTGCAGGGGGTAGGATATAAGTTATTAGTTGCTAATCCTTACCTTTACCAGGAAGATAAGGAGAAAAAGGTTCAAGTATATGTCTATCAAGCAGTTCGTGAAGACAATATTTCATTATTTGGTTTTAGAGATCAAAATGAAAAGAACTTATTTATGCAATTAATTAACGTTTCAGGTATCGGTCCGAAAAGTGCCTTAGCAATTTTGGCAAATCCTGACCACCAGGGACTAGTTGATGCAATTGCTAATAATAATGTTAGCTACTTAACTAAGTTCCCGGGAATTGGTAAAAAAACTGCTTCCCAAATTGTATTAGATTTACGTGATAAACTGAGTAAGGAAAGCAGCGGTTCATTATTTGCCGCAAATCAGTTAGCGGTTGACGTTAAAATTAATCAAGAACTAAAAGACGCCTTGGAAGCTTTAGCGGCATTAGGCTATAAAGAACGAGACATCAAAAAAGTACAAAAGAGCTTAATTAAAGAAGAAAAAATGCCGACTGATGAATATTTACGACAAGCATTACGGTTGCTTAATTAGGAGGTGCAACGATTGTGGAGCATGATCATGATGTTTTATCCGATCATTCAACAGGTGAAGAAGAGAGTAGAGTTGAAGTAACTCTTCGTCCGCAGAAGCTAAGCGAATATATCGGACAACCAAAGATAAAACATGAACTTAATGTGTATATTAAAGCAGCACAAACGCGTGAAGAAGCTCTTGACCATGTTTTACTTTACGGCCCGCCAGGTTTAGGTAAAACAACCCTTGCGATGGTGATAGCAAATGAAATGAGGGTTAACATCAAAACTACCAGTGGCCCGGCAATTGAAAAGCCTGGTGATCTGGTTGCCTTACTAAATGAGTTAAAGCCCGGCGATGTTTTGTTTGTTGATGAAATCCACCGTTTACCTAAAGTAGTGGAAGAAATGCTTTATTCTGCAATGGAAGACTATTACATTGATATTGTGATTGGCGAAGGACCAACTGCACATCCGGTTCATTTTCCGCTACCGCCGTTTACGTTAATTGGCGCAACAACGCGGGCAGGGATGCTTTCGGCGCCATTGCGGGACCGCTTTGGTATTGTTGAGCATATGAATTATTACACTCAAGAAGAATTAACAAAAATTATTTTCCGATCTGCTAAAATTTTTCATACGAGTATTCAAGATGAAGGAGCTCATGAACTATCATTGCGTTCAAGGGGTACCCCACGAATTGCTAATCGATTATTAAAACGAGTTCGGGATTTTGCTCAAGTTGCTGGAAAACAAAGCATTGATTCGGCAATTGTTAAGCAGGCTTTAGCTCTTCTTCAAGTTGATGACCGTGGCTTAGATGAAATTGACCGAAAGATGCTACTGACGATGATCAACTTTTATAATGGGGGACCGGTAGGGTTGAAGACGATTGCGGCTAATATTGGTGAAGAAACTAATACGATTGAAGAAATGTATGAGCCGTACCTTTTGCAGATTGGATTTATTAGCCGAACGCCACGGGGCCGATTGGTTACTCCTGCGGCTTATGAGCATTTAGGAATTATATATCCATCAGGGAAAAATAGTTGAGGAAGATTATGAGCAGTATAAAATTTACGGTTAAAGATAATGATGGGACTGCCCGTACAGGTCGTTTACAGGTTAATGGAAAGCAAATCGAAACGCCAGCCCTCGTTTACACGGGGGATGAATTGATAAAATTAGCTCCTGCTCAATTGGAACACGCGGGAGTTAGAGCGGTAAAAACTGCTGGGTTGATGCGGTGGCTAAAATATAATTCAACAATTGAAAGGTTGGGTGACCTTCATCAATTATTCCATTGGCAAGGGTTACTAATAATTGATTTACAAAATGACTACGCTTACGGTCTTGCAAAGCCACGAGGGAAGAAAAAAGATGGAGTCCGTTTTCACGATCCGGCAACAGGTCAATTAAAATTTTGGCAACCAGAAACAGCCCTCCATGTTCAACAAGATTTGGGGGCAGATATTTTTCAGAGTTTTGATCGAACTACTGACTATTATGCCCCGGTTGATGATCTTGAGGTTGGCGTAGAACAAACGAATAGCTGGTTAGCAGTAAATACCGCAGTAAAAGAGCAAACTTTTGGTACTGTTGCTGGTGGTGGATTAAGAAGACTACGGAAAAGTAGTGTTCAAGCAGTTGATCAAGCTGGGCTAGCGGGTTACCGTCTTAGTGGCATTCCTAGCAATTTAAATAATGCGGAATTTAAGCGAATAATAAATGAGGTTATGCCCTTATTATTGCCAATGCGGCCACGCTATTTAGACACAGCTACGACTTTAGGGCAAATGCTAGAAGCCATTTTATCAGGAGCAGATTTGATTGACAGCGACTTAGCAGCTAAAAAGGCGGCAAACGGTATAGCATTAGTTAGTGACAGGTTAACACCGCTTCATTTAGACCGTGAACATTTTAGCTTTGATTCACAGACAATCGATAATCAATGTTCTTGTGCAACCTGTCAAGCTGGCTATTCGCGAGCGTCACTCCATTCATTGGTTGCTGATCATAGTTTTTATGGTGAGCAGTTATTACTTCAACATAATCTTTTTACGTTAAATAAGTTAATGGCTGATTTGCGAGAAGCAATTAAAGATCATCAAACAAAAAAATTTGTTCAAGAATTATTGTAGAATCAATAGAGAATATAGCTTTTTATGATAAAGTTTGTTAAAGTTAATGTTAGTTAACTTTTTGAAGGGATGGATAGACTGTGAATAGTTTGAGTAGTTTTGTTCTTGGTGCTGCTTCATCTAACAATGCAAGTGGTTACTCAGGAATTATTTTAATCATCTTAATGGTTGCTTTGATGTACTTCTTTATGATTCGCCCACAACAAAAGCAACGTAAAGAACACCAAGAGATGATGAACGAGTTGCACCCAGGTGATGAAGTAGTAACGATTGGCCGGATGCATGGTAAGATTGATTCAATTAATAAAGCTGATCGGACAGTTACTTTAGATTGTGAAGGAATTTACCTTACTTTTGATATGGTTGCCATTGCACGGGTTGTAAAGCGCGCCGATGCCCCGGCTAGTGAAGCCCCACAAAATAATGAAGCTGATTCCGCCAGCTCTGCAGTAGACAGTGCTGATGCTGCAACCGCTGATAGTGCTGCTAATGAAACTACTTCTGCAGCCAGTGCTAATGACGAGCAAAAGAAGAGCGAAGAAAAATAATTTAAGAATAAGGATGAAAATAGTCGTAAATAAGCGAAGATTTTCATCTTTTTTATTTGGTTGTTAATCTCTTTTATTGCTATACTAAAGAATAGTGTTAAATTTTATTCGGGTAAGGAGAATAGCATAATGGCAGATCCATTAACAGCGATTTTTGAACAGATCAAAAAATATAATAAAATAATTATTCACCGTCATCAGCGCCCTGATCCAGATGCAATCGGTTCACAAGTAGGACTTGCAGAAATTTTGCGTGCCTCATTCCCATATAAGCAGATCTATGTTGTCGG
The DNA here is from genome assembly GCF_014145555.1 of Limosilactobacillus albertensis. NCBI lineage: Bacteria > Bacillati > Bacillota > Bacilli > Lactobacillales > Lactobacillaceae > Limosilactobacillus > Limosilactobacillus albertensis. Next base: position 29,500 of record NZ_JACIVD010000066.1, on the reverse strand, counting down.
CAAGCATATTTCAGGATTTGACTGGATTGGTGAAATGGATACGGTTGACAACCAAACTTTTGACGACGCATTAGTGATTGTCACGGATACAGCTAATGCCCCACGGATAGACGATCGGCGTTTTGATAATGGTGATGAGTTAATCAAGATCGACCACCACCCTAATGATGAACCGTTTGGTGATATTATGTGGGTTGAACCGGATGCTTCTAGCTGTTCTGAAATGATTTATAGTTTTTATCAGCGGTTCGCAAAGGAGCTAACTCTTCCTAAAAAAGCTGCACATGCATTATATGCGGGGATTATTGGTGACACAGGCCGTTTCCTTTATCCTGCAACAACCCCACGAACGATGTTGGTTGCAGGTTCATTAATGGCAGCGGGGGCAAATGCGGCGGAAATAAGCCAGCATGAAAATGAAATTACTTTGCCAGTGGCGCGGTTATCAGCGTATGTTTACGATAATTTAAAAATTTTAGATGATGGGGCAGCTTATGTTATTTTAACCAATGAAATTTTAGAACGGTTTGGTTTAACAGAAGCAGGTACATCTGCAATCGTATCTTTACCAGGTCGAATTCATGATGTTACGGCGTGGGCCATTTTTGTAGAACAAGAAGATGGTCATTACCGCATTCGTCTTCGTTCAAAGGGTCCGACAATCAATGGGCTGGCTAAGAATCATGATGGGGGCGGTCACCCTCTTGCTAGTGGCGCAAAGGCAAAAGATGAGACAGAAATTAACCAGGTAATTGATGAACTGAACCAATTAACACAAAGTTATACAAATCAAAAGACGAAAGGGAAATAAGGATGAATGATAAAAATTTTGCTGATTTTAAGTTACAGCCATACTTGTTAACAGCAATACAAAAAATTAACTTCCGTCGGCCAACACCGGTACAGCAAAGTGTAATTCCAGTAATTATGGCTGGACGAAGTGTTGTTGGTCAGTCAGCAACTGGTAGCGGGAAGACACACGCCTTTCTTTTACCGCTTTTTTCAAAGATTAATCCGGAAGTACAAGCAGTTCAGGCGGTGATTACAACTCCTAGCCGCGAATTGGCATATCAAATTTATAATGCGGCAAAGCAACTTAATAAGTATGCTCCTCATCCACTGACGATTCACAATTACGTGGGTGGAACGGATAAACAGCACCAAATTGAACAATTAAGTCGAAAACAACCACAGCTGGTAATTGGAACTCCTGGCCGTGTATTAGACTTGATTAGGAGCCAAGCATTAGATATTCATACTGCTAAAATGTTTGTTGTAGACGAAGCAGACATGACCTTAGATATGGGGTTCTTACACGAAGTTGACCAAATTGCTAGTCACTTCCCAGATGATCTGCAAATGATGGTTTTCTCAGCAACGATCCCTCAAAAACTCCGACCATTTTTGAAGAAATATATGGAAAATCCTGTCGTTGAAGAAATTCCAACTGAGGCAGTGATTAATCCGGACGTTGACAATTGGTTAATGTCCACTAAAGGGCAGGATCGTAACCAATTAATTTATCGCTTGCTGACTCTTGGGGAACCGTACCTTGCTTTAGTTTTTGCTAACACAAAGGAGCGGGTAGTCGAATTAACGCAATACTTAGAAAATCAAGGATTAAAGGTAGCGATGATTCATGGCGGCTTGGAAGCCCGTCGTCGAAAACGAACCATGCGGCAGATCCATAATCTTGAATATCAATATGTAGTTGCAACCGATTTAGCAGCACGGGGGATTGATATTGATGGAGTGTCATTAGTAATCAATGATGACTTACCAACTGATCTTGAATACTTTGTCCATCGGGTTGGTCGTACGGGTCGAAATGGGATGAAAGGGACTGCTATTACCTTATATGCACCCGCTGAAGATGATCTTATTGCTAAACTTGAAGACCGTGGCGTTAAATTTGTTCCAAAAGAATTGAAAAATGGACAAATAGTTACAACGCATGACCGTAACCGACGAAAACATTATAAGCACCGCCAAAATGAGCTTGATCCGTCAATGAAAGGTTATGTTAAAAAGACAAAGAAAAAAGTAAAGCCAGGATATAAAAAGCGAATTAAAAAGGCAATCAAAGAGGACGAACAGCAAAAATACAAGCTGGAATTACGGCATAAAATCCGTAAGGCTAAACGAGCACGGCAAAAGCAGCATCGCCGTGAACGAAATTCCCGTTGATTTTAAAGTGATTGTTAGTTATAATATGACACGTTTGGGATATGCTACGATTAATAGAAAGTTTCAGAGACAGCTGGGAAGGTGTGACAGCTGACTTTCTGGTCGTAGTGCTCCCCATTCGGATAATTTAATATTTAACCTTGGGAAACCAAGAAGTAAAGAGGTAAACGACTTCCATCGTTGCAAGCAGAGTGGTACCGCGTCAGTTCGGCGTCTCTGATTCGCAATGGTGGTTTTTGTTTTAGAAAGGGCGATTTGATGAAAGAGCTGAAAAAACTGAATAGCGCGCAAGTACGACGGATGTACTTAAAATTCTTTGAAGAGCATGGTCATAAGGTTATGCCGAGCGCATCATTAGTGCCGGTAAATGATCCAACATTACTCTGGATTAACTCTGGTGTGGCAACGATGAAGAAGTACTTTGACGGGAAAGTTGTTCCTGATAATCCACGAATGACAAGTTCACAAAAGAGTATTCGGACTAATGATATTGAGAATGTCGGAAAGACTGCACGTCATCATACAATGTTTGAAATGCTTGGAAACTTTTCTGTCGGTGATTACTTTAAAAATGAAGTAATTCCATGGGCTTGGGAATTACTAACAAGCGATGAATGGTTCGGTTTTGATCCTGAACGTCTATACATTACCTACTACCCTAAAGATCACGATGCATATAACCGTTGGCGGGAAGTAGGCGTTGCTGAAGATCACTTAATTGCTGATGAAGATAATTTCTGGGATATTGGTCAGGGTCCATCTGGTCCTGATACTGAAATTTTTTACGACCGGGGACAAGAATTTAATAATTTAGCTGATGATGATCCAGAAAACTACCCTGGTGGTGAAAATGAACGCTACCTTGAAATTTGGAATATTGTTTTCAGTCAGTTCAACCACACGCCAGAAGATACCTATGAGCCGCTTCCGCATAAAAATATTGATACGGGGATGGGACTTGAACGGGTTGTCTCTATCTTTGAAAATGCCCCAACCAACTTTGAAACCGACTTATTTATGCCATTGATTAAGCAGGCGGAGAAATTTAGCGGTAGTAAGAAATATGGTCAAAATAAAGAAGATGATATCCAATTTAAGATTATTGCTGACCATATTCGGACGATTACCTTTGCAATTGGTGATGGTGCTTTACCATCAAATGTTGGCCGCGGATATGTTATCCGTCGTTTGCTTCGGCGGGCGGTTGTTGCAGGAAAGAAGCTTGGCATTGATGAGCCTTTCTTGGCAAAGATGGTACCAACAGTTGGTAAAATCATGGAAGATTATTATCCTGATGTCCTCAAAAATGCTGATTACATTGCTTCAGTCATTAAATCTGAAGAAGACCGCTTTAGTGCAACATTGAACGGCGGATTAAATCTGTTGAATAATGTGATTGCGGAAGCTAAAGAAAATAAGACGAATGTAATCGATGGTCAAACAGCATTTAAACTTTATGATACTTATGGTTTTCCAATCGAATTGACTAAAGAGTATGCTGAAGATGAAGGCTTAACAGTTGATGAAAAAGGATTCCAGGCAGCAATGACTGAACAGCAGAACCGTGCACGGAACGCTCGAGACATGGATAACGGAATGGGTGTTCAAACGGACTTATGGACTTCATTTAAGGAAGATAGTAAGTATGTCGGTTATACTGATTTGACTGTTGATAACGCAAAAGTTATTGGATTGGCACATGATGGCAAACAAGCTGACGAGGCTCAACCTGGTGATCAAAATATTGAATTAATTTTTGATGTCACACCATTCTACGCTGAAATGGGTGGTCAAGTTGCTGATACCGGTGACATTATTGATAACTACGGTAAAAAAGTTGGCCGTGTTGTTGATGTTCAACATGCACCAAACCAACAAAACCTTCACCGTGTAGAATTAACTGCACCAATTAAAAAGGGTGCGCGTTACAAATTAGTGGTAGACCGTATTCGCCACCTTAAAATTGAAAAGAACCATACGGCAACCCACCTTCTTGATCAAGCTTTGCGGAATGTTCTTGGCGGTCACACGCAACAAGCTGGTTCATTAGTTGAAGAACATTACTTACGGTTTGACTTCAACCACTTTGGTCAGGTAACGGCAGAAGACCTTAAAAAGGTTGAAAACATGGTTAATGAACAAATCTGGAAGGAAATTCCCGTTAAGACTGTTGAAACTGATATTGACTCTGCTAAGGAAATGGGCGCAATCGCCTTATTCTCAGATAAATATGGTGACAAGGTTCGCGTTGTAAAAATTGGTGACTTTAATACAGAATTTTGTGGCGGGGATCATGTAAAGAACACGAATGAGCTTGGCCTCTTTAAGATCGTTTCTGAAGGAGGGGTCGGTGCAGGTGTACGACGGATTGAAGCCGTAACATCTAGTGATGCCTTTAAGTATCTTCAAGATCGTGATGACCTCCTAACTAAGAGTGCTGCTAGTTTGAAAGTTGCTCAAATTAAAGAGGTTCCTCACCAGGTAGAAACGCTTCAAAATGAATTAAAAGAAGCACAAAAGCAAAATGAAGCACTTCAAGCTAAGATTGCTGCTCAACAAGCAAATAATGTTTTTGAAAATATCCAATCAACTAAGAACGGAAGCTTGATTGCTGCTGAGGTTCAAGTTGCAGGAATGGGACAATTACGACAACTTGCTGATACTTGGCGGTCAAAAGAGCTATCAGATGTCTTGGTACTCGCAACGGCTAATGATGGAAAAGCAAATCTGTTGGTAGCCGTAAGTGATGCCAAAATTAAGGATGGGTTAAAAGCCGGTGACTTAATTAAGGCAATTGCACCAGCTATCAATGGTGGCGGTGGCGGTCGTCCTAATTTAGCCCAAGCCGGGGGAAAGAACCCAGCCGGAATTAAGGACGCATTAAGTCAAGCTAAGGAATATTTAGATAAATAAATACCTGGTTTATAGCAGGTAGGTAATGAGATAAGGCTGAGGAAAATTTGTTCATTTTCCTCAGCCTTATCTTTCCTTTTTGTTAATATATTACTGTTTACTTACAATTGACAAATGTAAATTGTGATTTGAAGCAGAATATAGTAAAATTAGTGGTTGAAAGAATATCTGGAGGTGACGATTGATGGCTACAAATGATAAAACGATGTTCTTTGATTTTGGTCAGGAACATCAAGAAGATATTAAGCAAACATTAAAGACGGTTTATGAATCATTAGAAGAAAAGGGCTATAATCCAATTAATCAAATTGTCGGTTATCTTTTATCTGGTGATCCCGCATACATTCCGCGTTTAAATAATGCACGTAACTTGATTCGTCAACATGAACGCGACGAAATTATTGAAGAGCTTGTTCGGTCATACCTAAAGAATAATGGTGAGACCAAATGAGACTAATGGGATTAGACGTTGGCTCTAAAACAGTCGGCATCTCAGTTAGCGATCCGCTTGGCTGGACGGCACAGGCTGTTGAGATTATTCCAATTGACGAAGAAAATGAAGTTTTTGGAATTGATCGCGTTGCCGAATTGGTAAAAAAAGAGCAAGTGGCTGGCTTTGTAATTGGACTCCCTAAAAATATGAATAATACTGAGGGTCCTCGCGTCGAAGCTTCGCAACACTACGGTAAGTTATTACAACAACGTTTTCCAGATATTCCAATTGACTTTCAAGATGAACGTTTAACGACGGTTGAGGCTCACCGAATGTTAGTTGAGGAAGCAGATATTTCACGTGCTAAGCAAAAAAAGGTTATTGATGAAGTTGCGGCAACTTTCATTTTACAAAGCTATTTGGACCGCCATGGCCGTCTTGTGACAAAGTTAAAATGAGGGATTAATATGAGTAAACAACAAGAAAATGACGAAAATATGATTACATTAATTGATGAGAATGGTAATGAACAATTGTTTAAGGAATTGTTCACGTTTGATTCAGATGATTATGGTAAATCTTATATTTTTATTTATCCAGCTGAACAAGAAAATGATGAATCCGTTGATATCCAAGCTTACATTGTCGCTGATAATGAAGATGGAGATGGGCAAGACCTTGTCCCAATTGAGGATGACAAAGAATGGGACATGGTTGAAGAAGTATTAAATACTTTCCTCGATAATGACGGTAATTTTAAGGCTTAATTAAAATTACGACATAAGATAACTAAATTATTAACCAAAGGGCACTGTAGACACGATTTGTCACAGTCCTTTTTCTTTACTAAGAGAATGGAAGGATTAAAAGAATGGTTTTAACAACCTTTATTATTTTGATTTTAATTGGGTGTTTTACTAATGGTCATCGTCGTGGGCTGTTTACGATGATCTTAATGCTGGGAACCTATATTATTGCTTGGTTAGTTGCACGACAAGGTACACAGTTAATTGGCGGGTGGTTAAAGTCAATATTGCCAGACATTGGAACATCGGCAACCTTTTCAGATAATTTACTGTCAAATGTAAATAGCAGCCTCTTCTTTTATAATGGGATTGCTTTTATGATCATTTTTACGGTTGTTTCAATTCTTTGTCATTGGGGAATTCGTCAGCTAAACTGGATAAAAAAGATCCCGGTAATTGGAACAGTAGATAAGCTAGCTGGTGGGGTAATCTCATTTTTAATTGGTTATATGATTATCTATGTTGTCCTGCTTATTATGCAGTTATTTCCAGCTGGCTGGTGGCAAATGCAAATGGCAAATTCAGAGTTAGCACGTTTTATGATTAATCAAACACCAGGAATAGCGCATTTAGTAATTAATACGCTAGTACAGGGAGGATAAAATGAATAACAAAATTTTAGAGACATTAGAGTTTGATCGAATAAAAGGGCAGCTTGCGCAATATCTGGTTTCTGCAGCCGGACATCGCGAATTAAGGCAGCTTGTTCCGCAAACTAATTATGAAGCCGTCAAAGAACTTTTAACGGAAACCACTGACGGTGCAGATATTTTAAGACTGGAAGATGGAATCCCTATTCCGCAATTAGCTGACATTAAGCCCCAGTTGAAACGCTTAAAAATTAAGGCAAATTTGAATGGGACAGAACTGGCTCAGATTACTAAAGTATTGCAAACCAGTATGAGTGTTAAAAACTTTTTTGATCAAATGCGGGAGAAAAAAATTAAACTTCGCGTTTTGAATACGGAGGTTGATCAACTGGTTACCATTCCGTCAATTACCCAGCGGCTAGTCCGTTCGATTGATCCTGATGGGCGGATAAATGATGAAGCATCCTCTAAACTTCACGGAATTCGTCAGTTAATTATCCAAACGGAATCAGATATTCATGAGCAAATGGAAAAATATACTCATGGGAAGAATGCAAAATATTTAAGCGATCCGATTATTACAATGCGCAATGACCGCTATGTTATTCCGGTAATAGCTCGGTATCGAAATAAGTTTGGCGGGGTTGTACATGATCAAAGTGCTAGTGGTCAAACCTTATACATTGAACCGGCAGCCGTTGTTGAAACTAATAACCGGTTACGTCAGGCACAGATAGAAGAGCGGCACGAGATGCGGAGAGTATTGATTGAACTATCACAGCTGATTGCTCCTTATCGTCATGATATCGGACAAAATGAAACAATCCTTGGTCATCTTGATTTTATTAATGCCAAGGCACGCTGGGCTCATGACAACAAGGCAACTTTGCCAGTGTTGAGTAAAGAGAATCATGTGTTGCTGCGAAAAGCACGTCATCCGTTGATTGATCCTAAACGAGTGGTTACAAATGACATTAAAATCGGTGCAGACTATCAGGCCATTATTATCACTGGTCCTAACACCGGTGGTAAAACGATTACGCTTAAGACACTAGGAATAATTCAATTGATGGGGCAATCAGGACTATTCATTCCCGCAGATGAAGGCAGTACGATTGGTATTTTTGATAATGTATTTGCCGACATTGGTGACGAACAATCACTAGAGCAAAACCTGAGTACTTTCTCTGGTCATATGGACGGGGTAAAGGCAATCCTTGAACAGATTACAAGCCGTAGTTTAGTCCTGCTAGATGAGCTTGGTGCAGGAACTGATCCTAAAGAAGGGGCAGCACTGGCCATGGCAATCCTCGATGATATTGGTAGTAAGGGCGCAATGGTGGTAATTACAACCCACTATCCAGAACTAAAAGTCTATGGATATGATCGGGCAAAAACGATTAATGCAAGTATGGAGTTTGATCAAGAAACTCTTAAGCCAACATATAAATTATTACTGGGCATTCCGGGACGTTCAAACGGGCTAGAAATTGCGCAACGTTTGGGGATTGCTTCCCAAATTATTGACGAGGCCCGAACTTTAGTTAGTGATGATAGTCAAGATCTCAATAACATGATTGGTGATTTAGTAGAACAAAGAAAAAAGGCGCGTGAAGAAAGTGAAAGGCTAGCAAAGTTAGTCGCTAAAAATAAACAGGTTCAGCAAGAGCTTGATGAGAAGCTAACGCGGTTTAACGAACAACGTGATAAGCTGTATGAGCAGGCGCGTTCAAAAGCGAACCATCAAGTTTCGATGGCTAAGAAAAAAGCTGACCGAATTATTCATCATTTACGTCAATTGGAAGTCCAACAAGGCGGTAATGTAAAAGAAAATGAATTAATTGATGCGCAAGGTCAATTAAATGCTCTTCATCGTGATAATCCACGCTTGCAGCATAATTCGGTTTTGCAACGGGCCAAGCAAAAACATGACTTGCATAAAGGTGACGCGGTGTTGGTAAAGTCATATGGTCAATATGGTGAATTATTATCCAAACGTGGAAACCATAAGTGGGAGGTTCAAATTGGTATCCTAAAAATGGAAATCGATGAGAATAACTTAGAAAAGGTAGCTAAAAAAGATTTGCCACGCGAAAAAGACGCAAGGAAACGCCCAAGAGCTGCTGTTAGGACGACTCAGACAAGGAAAACATCGGCACGTCTTGATTTACGTGGGCACCGCTATGAACAAGCAATGAGTGAGCTGAGTAATTTCATTGATCATGCTTTGTTAAATAACCTCTCGACAGTAACGATTATTCATGGAAAGGGAACTGGTGCGCTTCGCAAAGGTACCCAGCAATACCTCCAGAGCAATCCCCGCGTTAAATCATTCTCGTATGCTGCACCTAATGCTGGCGGTGACGGCGCAACAATTGTTAATTTATAATTGCTTACTATAAAAAAGTAAGCAACATAAATGACATTTAAGAAGTGGTTTGTTAGAATAACAGTAAGAAGGACAAAGGAGGAATAGAAAATGGCTGTAAATGTAACAACAGACCAAACCTTTGAACAAGATACTGCAACCGGGGTCGACTTAATCGATTTCTGGGCAATTTGGTGTGGACCTTGTCGAATGCAATCACCAGTTGTGGAGGCATTATCAGATAAGATGACTGATGTCAATTTCTTTAAGATGGATGTTGACCAAAATCCAGAAACAGCACAACAGTTTCGGATTATGAGTATCCCAACATTAATGATTAAGAAGAATGGACAAGTAGTTGACCAAGTAGTTGGCTACCACAGTGAAGATCAATTGAAACAAATTTTACAACAATATGTTGATTAAAAATTTATTAAGAGAAAACAAAAAGTAGGGATATAATTTTTATTCCCTACTTTTTTTCTTTTCTCTTCAGTTTTAACAACGAATGACGTCCTTCTTTTTTAGGCTTTTCTTCTTCAGAATCAGGACGGTCAATGTTGATGAATGTTACCATTTCAGATCGTTCATTATCAGCAGAATTTTGCGGATCGCTTTGGATAAGAATCTCAACGTAATCACGGTGACGGTCAAAAATTTTTGCCTCTGCAACCGTCCCGAGTTGAAATTCTATCTCTTGGGCAAGAAACCCGCATTCTAAGCCAAAGGAGGTTTCTTCTTCGTTACGTTGAATTCGTTCTTTTACAATTACCCCGGAAAGCCGCCATACTTGTGAAGTGTTGCTCTTCTTTCGTAATGCTAATCGTCCAAAGCCGAGTTGATTAGTTAGGTGTATTAAATCTTCAGTTGTAGCAACTGGGTATACTCGAGCAAGATCTTTGCCGATCCAATATAGCATTTCATCGGTTTCCTTTCCCAAAATAGCTGGTAAAATGACGTCCCGCATTGTACCGACACCCAATCCCTGATGGCTTGCTATTAACTGATTATACAATTTCTGACTCATATCAACTCGCTCCTTTTTAGCAATCATTATTATTATACTTAAAAATTAAGATCTTAATAGTGGAAAACTTGAAAAACTTGCAAAATCTTGCATAGAAACGGATAATATAGTTTCAAGGATTTAACGTTTTAATGAATTTAACGAGGTGGAACAAATGGATAATCGACCAATCGGGGTTATGGATTCAGGGTTAGGCGGACTATCTGTAATCCGTGTCCTGCGGGAAGAAATGCCCCATGAATCTATTATTTTTGTTGGTGACCAAGGAAATTTTCCATATGGGATTAAGACAAGGGAACAGATTCAAAAATTAGCATTGCGAATTGGGAGGTTTCTTGTAACTAAGCAAGTAAAGCTAATGATAATTGCTTGTAACACGGCAACCGCGGCAGCTTTTCAGCTTCTTCAGGAACAATTACCGATTCCAGTGATTGGTGTAATTGAGCCGGGGGCGAGGGCAGCTGTTCAACACCAGTATGACAAAATTGGTGTTATTGGAACAGAATCAACCATTAAAAATGGTGCATATAAAAAAACATTGACTAAGCTTGATCCATCAGTGACGGTTATCAGCCATCCTACTCAACCATTAGTTTCAATTGTTGAACATGGTCAAACGGGGACAATAATAGCACAAAACGCGGTAAATAAAGAATTACAGGTCTTTGAGGGTCAAGCGATCCAAGCGTTGATTTTGGGCTGTACCCACTTTCCGTTTTTGCAAAAAGAAATTAGTAATAAACTTGGCGCAAACGTCCAATTAATTGATCCAGCCTTTGAAACAATTCGCCAAGCTAGAAACTTATTAACGAGTGAAAAACGATTAAGTAATAACCCGTCACCGATTATCGATCTTTATTCCACGGGTGATGTTAATGAGTTAATTGCTGGTGCGCAGAAATGGTTACCCAATGGTTATACTAAATGTGATCACATTAAATTAGATAAGGAAGGCTAAAATGAAAACAATTGTAATTGCGACTAAGAATGCGGGTAAAGCGAGTGAATATCAAAAGATGCTTGCGCCACTAGGAATTAAAGTTAAAACTCTTGCAGATTTTTCACCGATATCAATTGATGAGAATGGTGCAACTTTTGAAGAAAACGCGACAATTAAAGCTGAAACTGCGGCTAAAGAGTTGCGGTTGCCTGTTATGGCTGATGATTCTGGATTAGTAGTCGATGCCTTAAATGGTGCACCGGGCGTATATTCAGCTAGGTATGCAGGTGATCATGATGACGCGGCTAACAACGCTAAACTCTTAAAAAATTTAGCAAACGTTCCTGATGAACAGCGAACAGCCCATTTTCATACCACTATTGTTGGTGTAAAACCAGATGGTACAAAGTTAGTTGCTAACGGTCGTGTTGATGGGCATATTCTTCGCCAATTAACTGGTGAGAATGGCTTCGGTTATGATCCGCTTTTTTATGTAGACGAGCTTGGCAAGTCAATGGCGCAGTTAACGGCAGAGCAAAAGAACCAAATAAGCCACCGTGGGAAGGCATTACGGAGCTTCATGAAACAATTTAATGATTGGTGGGAATAGAATGAGAATCCTAGTTGTAAGTGATAATCATCGTGAAGACAAAATTCTAACTGAAATTGTTCAGACAATGCGGGATAAAGTTGAGTTGATGGTTCATTGCGGTGATTCCGAATTAAATCCTGCTAAAGAACCCATGAGTAATTTTAAGGCCGTGAAGGGAAATAATGATTATGGGCTATCATATCCTAATGAATTAACAATTGATGAAGGGAAGGAAACAATCTTTATCACCCATGGACATTTGCACCGGGTTAATTTTTCACTAACGCCGCTAATGCTTGCGGCTGAAGAAAAAGACGCTTCAATTGTATGCTATGGTCATACGCATCAATTAGGTGCAGTTTATGATCACCATATGTTAATCGTTAATCCCGGTAGCATTAGCTTTCCCCGTGGACAATATGCTAGCATTGGCGGAACTTTTGCGATTATCGATGCACGGGCTGATAAGTTTATTGTTGACTATTATGACCGGCAAATGAATGCTATTCCGTCCTTACATTGTGAGTTCAACCGTAAATAAAGGAGTGTATTTTTGTGATTGATCAGCGTTTGCAGACTCTATTGTTGAAAAATAAGCAAAAGTTCATGATTCCAGCAAGTTTAGTCGCAACGGTAAATCAGAGTAATAGTCTCGATCATGCATTTTTAGTACTAACGAAAGATCGATACGCCAAAATTATCGTAATTGACAATGAAAACCATTATTGTGGGCAGATTTCTTTGGCGATGATTACAGATCAGCTATTAGAAACCCAACGAATTAATGTTGAACGTTTAAATGAATTAATAGTTGCTGACGTTATGCAAACAGATGCGCCGGTAATAAAAGATCCGACAGATATTGAAGAAAACCTACACCTTTTAATAGATCAATCATTTTTACCGGTCGTTGATGACGAAAACTACTTTTGCGGGATTGTGACACGGCGAGAAGTCTTAAAGGCTGTTAATTATACAGTACATACTTTTGGTAAATAAAAAGCTGGGACTTTCCTTGAATAGCTATATAGCTTTTAAGGAAGGCTCCAGCTTTTATTAACGGTTATTCTTGATTATGTCGTTGATAGTTTGTAAAACCCCGTCATGGTTATTATCGGTTATTGTAGTGTGCGCAGCTTGCATTTTGATAATTGGCTGAGCATTTTTCATTGCATAACTTTGACTGGTCATTGCTAACATTCCTAAGTCGTTCTCATTATCACCGAAAGTAACAATTTCATCTGGCTTTAAATGTAGGTGCTTTTGTAAAATTGAAAGAGCATTTTGCTTGGTAGCGACAGCATTACCGATAAGGTCGGTATTAAAACCTGAATTTTCCATAATTAACGATGGTGGCAAATAGCCGTCTAAAGTTGCTGCTACTTTTTTGAGATTAATATGATTAGCAAAGTTAATTGAGATTTTTGTAAAGTCATCATTGGAATGTTGGCTAAAAATTTTGCGAATATCAGGGACTCGTTCGACATTCTCGTAGAATAATTTAACAATTTCAAAATCATGCGGACTCATTCCTTGATCAACATATGATTTTTCACTCGTTGAGATTACGAGCTGGTTAATATCATTAGGACCATAGAAACGATCCAGAACATGGATAACGCGTGCTAAAGCTTCTTGGTTAATAGGGAAAGATTTAAAAAGCTTATCACCAAGATGGATAACTGAACCGTTTTGGGAAATGAACCCCATTTTAGTAGTATAATCCTTAAATTCGCGTTGTAGACGGGGATAGCTTGACCCGCTGGCAGCAACAAAGAAAATATTATGACGTTCAAGCTGCCGAAATACCTTATTAAATAATGAATGATTATATGTGTGATCATCACGCAAAAATGTTCCATCCATATCGGTGGCAATTAATTTAATGCTCATTTGTCATTCCCTCCCAGGCAATTGGAATATTATTTGTTCGTAATTCTTTAAGGTAGGCTGCCAAGAAGCGGCTTGCAACGGTTGATTGTTTTCCGCTAACTGCTGTAATCGTTACCCGAAAGACCAGTGTTCCGTCTGGAGTTACGACTGGCCCTACAATAACGGGTTTCAGCTGCAGCGCCTTTATCCGCGGTACCAGCTTCTTATTAACCTGCGTAACAATTTCTTCTACCCTATTAAGAGGGGTTTTTGAAGTAATGTGGATATCGATATTGCTGACCATATTATTTCGCGATAGGTTTTGGACGATGGTAATGTTGCGGTTAGGGATGAAATTAAGTGTTCCATCAGAACTAGTAACTTGGGTGGTCCGGATACCCAAAGCGGTTACAGTCCCTTTGATTTGACCAATTTGAACAGTATCACCAACGTCTAATTGCTGCTCAAGCAAAATAAAAAAACCGGTAACGATATCGCTAACAAGGCTTTGTGCACCAAGACCTAATGCTAAACTGAAAATACCAGCCCCGGCAATTAGTGTCCCAACCGGAACGCCAATTTCCGATAATATGGCATATAGCAAGAAGAAATAGCAAGTATAACGATAAATATTTAATACTAGGGTTTTCACCGTTGCCATCCGATTGCTATTTTTAAGGACATTATATTTCTTGGATTCTTGAAAAAGATGAACAATAACTACTCGGCCTAACCATAAAATTATTAAAAATAAGACAAACGTAACGACAATTAAGAGAAATTTGCTTAAAAGCTGTTGTGAAATTTCGTGCCAGGATAGATCTGTAAAGGCCTTTTTTAGCTGTTCCATTTGTTTTGATGTAAATGAAGCGACACCAGTGATCATAATAACCTCCTAAAAAATACTAATAATTATTCTAACAGGGAAGACAAGCTTCTGTCGACTACACTAGATTATCGTTTTTCTTTGTTTTATGATATTCTTAGTATTGAATAACTAATTTGGAAACTAAAGGAGGGATTATCAGATGACTTTTGGCCAGTTGGCAGGGTTGATCGCGGCAATCGCATTCCTAATCTTAGTCATTTTTGCATGTATCCTGTTGAATCAATTGAGTAAGACAATGAAAGAGACAAATAAGAGTATAACAACTTTAACGCGTGATGTTCATTATCTTAGTCAAGAAATGGAAGATGTATTAAGTAATACGAATACGTTGTTGGATGATATTAATCATAAATCAGAGCAATTAGATCCTGCTGTTAAAGCAGTTGCTGATGTAAGTCAAAGCGTTTCAGAAGTGAATGCCTCGCTTCAAGAAATGGTAGATAAGGTCCGGATTCGTCATGAAAAACGGCAATTAGATCGGGGTATCTTTAAGATTGCAGGTAAAACAATTATTTTAGATGCATTTAATAAATTTAGACAGCACCGAAAGCAAAAGAAAGGAATGACAAATAATGAGTAAAAAGTTACTTGCTGGAATGTTATTAGGAGGAGCCGCTACCTATGCCGCTTGGAAAAAAATGGCACCGGCTAAAAAAGAGGCTTTAAAGCAAAGTTTCGATGAAAAGTTTAACAAAGTTGCTGACTATGTAACTGATTATACTTTAGACGCATTAGACATCGTTGACGACCTGATGAGTGATTCTAATTTGAATGACAAAATGAGTGGAGCAGCGGATGCAGTTAATAATGTTACGGGAAAAGTAAAAGATAGTGCAAATAAAGTAGTTAATCGCATGACTAACGATGATTTTGACAAGCAAACTGCTGACATTCGAGAAGAATTAGCAAAGAATAAAGAAGCAGAAGAAGATAATAATGATATTATTATTGACGCTACTAGTGATTCAAAGCAGTCACTTCCTGATGACGAAAAAGCAAGTCAAAGTGAAGTTGAGGATAGCGATAAATAGTAAATAAAAAAGCTGAGAAATTTTCTCAGCTTTTTTATTTAGGGAAAGTCAGTAGTTCTTTAGTTGTATGGGTAAATGGTTCACAGCCGTTTTCTGTAATATGAACACAGTCTTCAATTCGTACACCGGCAAAACCGGGGATGTAGATACCAGGTTCAATTGAGAAGCACATTCCTGGCTCTAATACCAGCTGGTTCCCTTCCATGATTGATGGAAATTCATGCTCGCTGCTTCCCATTCCATGACCTAGACGATGAATGAAGTATTCGCCATATCCGGCGGCGGTGATAATATCACGGGCAACTTTATCTAATTCTTCGGCAGTCATTCCGGGTTTAGCCGCATCTTGAGCAGCTAACTGGGCCTCTAAACATACCTGATAGATATCTTGTTGCTTCTCATTTAATTCTCCAACAGCAACTGTTCGAGAAGCATCACTAATATAGCCATCAACAATTGTTCCAAGATCAAAAAGAACTAACTGGTTATTCTCAATTTTATTACTTGAGGTTGCGCCATGTGGTTCGGCTGCATGAGGGCCGGCTTGAACAAGAGTGTCAAAGCTCATCTTATTGATGCCATGCTGTTTAAGGGCATATTCTAAGTCTGCTGCAATTTCTTGCTCGGTTTTGCCAACTTGAATTGATTCAAAGCCGACTTTAAACGCAAAATCAGCCCACTTCCCAGCTTCATTTAATTTAGCAATTTCGTCTGTACTTTTAATCATTCGCATTTGCGCGATGAGCGGGGAAAGATCAGTATTAAATTTAGCATCGGGAAGAACCGCTTCGAGAGCTCGGAGCCGGTCAACGGTTAACGATTCGCCTTCAATTCCCCAGTTACGTGGTGAACCAGCCATTTGGTGAATATGGTCAGCAATTAAATTAAAGGGTTTTTCATGATCAAGGTAACCGTACACCGGGTATTTCCATCCCGTGTCTTTAATTGCTTCAACTTCAAGAGCTGGGGCAAATAAAAATGGTTCATTATCTGAAAAAAGAATTAATGCAAGAATTCGCTCGACCGGATCACTATAAAAACCAGTTAAATAGTTAATTGTCATTGGGTCACTAATATAAGCCGCATCAAGGCCTTTAGCATCTAAGGCCTCTTGTAATTGATTGAGTTTTGTCAATGTATTCACTTCCTAAAAAAGGTTGCAAACATTATAACATATTGTTATGAATGCAAAAAAATAGTTGGAAACGTTTGCCAATTAAGGATAAATCTGCTATATTAACTAAGTTATGAAAAAATATGAAAACAGATTATACCAATAAAGAAAGGGCTATCTTATGGAAAAACAATCAGTAACAATTTATACGGTTGCCCGAGAAGCTCGTGTCTCAATGGCTACTGTTTCACGGGTAGTTAACGGCAATCCAAACGTAAAACCAGAAACTAGACAAAAAGTTTTAGATGTGATTAAGCAGTTGAATTATCGCCCTAATGCGGTTGCTCGTGGCTTAGCTTCTAAAAAAACGACAACAGTCGGGGTAGTTATCCCTGATATCACTGACCCTTATTTTGCAGAATTGGCATTAGGAATTGATGATGTTGCTTCAATGTACAAGTATAATATTATCTTGACGAATTCTGATTCTGATGATGGGAAGATCTTTAAGGTTGTTAGAAACTTGCTAGCTAAGCAGGTTGATGGAATTATCTTTATGGGTCATGACGTATCAGATGAACTAAAGAATGAATTTGCAAGCACCAATACTCCCGTAGTTGTTGCCGGTTCAGTTGTTAATGATGATTCCTTGCCAAGTGTACGGATTGATTATCAGGCTGCAGCAAAAGAAGCAACAGCATTTTTGTTAAAACGCGGTGCTCAACAAGTGGCTTACATTACTGGGCCCTTACAGTACTCAATTAACAGCGGAGATCGGCTGAGCGGATATAAGAGCGCCTTAGCTGATGATAATAAAGATTTTGATGATTCACTGGTAATTGAAACAGATGGTTCATATCAAGCAGGGTATGCAAAAGCTAAGGAAATTATTGAGAAGGGAATTAAAGCTGCGTATGTCACTGATGATAGTTTGGCAGCAGGACTTCTCAATGGTTTGACAGACGCTGGCGTTAAAGTTCCAGATGACTTTGAATTAGTTTCATCAAATGACACCAAGTACACAAAACTTGTTCGTCCAATGATTACTTCGATTACCCAACCGCTTTATGATATTGGTGCAATTTCAATGCGGTTGCTTACTAAATTGATGGACGGCGATGATAGCAACGATGACGAAAAGAATGTTATCTTGGATCATGGCTTTGTTGAACGGCAGTCAACTCGTAAGTAGGTTGTGATTTGTTGTGACAACCCGGAGCGAATTACGAGCACAACGTCAAGAAACAGAAGCAGTTGAAGAACCAGTAACAAAAACACCGCCAAGGCACCATTTTCTTTTTCGATTATGGGGTATTATTTGTTTAACTTTATTGGCATTAGGATTACTACTTAATGTTACGCTGCTAAACCCCAATTTTGTAAAAAAAGAAATAACCAGTTCATCATTAGAGTCTATAATGATGAATCAGGTTAATAGTAGTTTAACGCAATACGGGATTTCAACGTCAGTCTTAAAGAAGAGTGATACTGATAAGTTAATCACGCAGGCAGTTGATCAAATCTATGCTGGAGAAAAGATCAATCTAGACTTCTCCTCAGTGGTCAACAGTGTTAGTTCATCTGTCGATTCTCAATTAGCGCAATATGGTCTATCAACTTCAATGCTTCCGGCAGGTAGTTCTTCTGCTGTGACAAATAATATTAACTCGATTGTCAATAGTCAGTTAAATACCCCTGAAGTTAGTCAATTGATTACAGGAATAAAGATAGCTAAAACCAGTGTTAATATTATTTTAGTTATTTGTTTAATCAGCCTTGTATTGTTGATTATTAGGGGGTTATGGCAACGACATTTTGTTAAAAGCTTTAGCTGGATTTGTATTGTTGCTTCTATCTTGTATACGGTAATTATTTTAGTTGCCCACACGTTAGCTATTCAAGCTGGACAATATCAAGCTGATCTAAGCCCGTTTATTGTTCAAGTTGCTAATGATTTTCAACAGCAGGCTTTTAGCGGTTCGTTGCTAATGGCCGGTGTAGGAATTGGATTATTTATTTTACAATTAATAAAGCGGCGATAGCGACCTCGCTATTGACCTTGAATTAAGGATAAATATTTGCTAAAATTTATCTGTTTGTATTACATTAATAAAGAAAAGAGGAGTCAGTAATGTCAGGACATTCAAAATGGCATAACATTCAGGGACGTAAGAACGCCCAAGATGCTAAGCGTGGTAAGATTTTCCAAAAAATTTCACGTGATTTGTACCAAGCAGCTAAAGCAGGTGATCCTGATCCAGCGAACAACGCTCAATTACGGCTTGTAATCGATAAGGCACACGCGGCCAACATGCCTAAGAAAAATATTGACCGTGCTATTGCTAAAGCTTCAGGTATTGGTGGAGCTAAGTTCGAAGAAGTTACCTATGAAGGATATGCTCCAGGTGGTGTAGCGGTAATGGTTTCTGCTCTTACCGATAATAAGAACCGGACAGCATCTGCCGTTCGTTCAGCATTTAGCCATTCCGGTGGTTCATTGGGTGCTAGTGGATCAGTTTCATACATGTTTGACCGTAAAGGATTAATTGAAATCCTTCGTGATGACCTTGATAAGAGTGAAGACGATATGTTAATGGATGCATTGGATGCTGGAGCTGAAGATATGAAGGCTACAGACGAAAAATTCCAAATCTTCACTGATCCAAGTAACATGACTAGTGTTCGTGATGCTCTTCAAGAACAAGGCTACGAATTAGATACAGCTGAAGTTACCATGATCCCTCAAAACCGGACAGAGGTGCCTGCTGATAAAGCAAAGCAATACCGTCACTTAATTGATGAATTAACTGAAAATGACGATGTTGCCGACATCTATGAAACTGGGATTTTACCAGATGATGAAGACGAAGAATAATTAAGAGTGAAAGATAATTTTATTTTTCATGGCTCTCGTTAATGAGGAGCCTAAAGTGCCATTGGTGGTGCTTTAGGTTCCTTTTTTATCTTTAAAATTAAATTTTTTGATGCATTTTTGTTTTTTTTTCGTATTTAAATAATAGGGAGGTTAAACTATGCCAAGTTTTGAAGATGAATTATTATCAGTAATCGCTAAAAATGCCAGTGATTTGTATATATTACCGCATGATGACTGTTATCGACTGTCAATAGCTGTGCGCGGGCAGCTTACCCTATTAAAAAGTGTTTCATATGCCTATGGTCAACGATTTATTTCATATTTAAAATATCGTGCCAATATGGCGGTAAGTGAGCATCGACGCCCACAATTAGGTGCTTTTCGATTAGTGTATGAGCAACAGAAAATTAATTTGCGTTTATCCAGTGTTGGAGATTTTCAAGGACATGAATCATTAGTTGTCCGTTTTATCTACCCTTTAGTAAGTAACGAGTTTAATTTTCTAGTCCCTTCTCAATGGACAACGCTACAAAAGTGCTGTAACTATCGTGGCTTGATTTTATTTGCCGGACCAATGGGAGCAGGCAAGACCACAACAATGTATCAATTAGCAAAAGAATTATTACCAGATAAAATCGTATTGACAATTGAAGATCCAGTAGAAATCAATTATTCCGACTTTATCCAACTTCAGGTCAACACGTTAGCAGGAATGGATTATCAAAGTTTGCTAAGGTTAGGATTACGACATCGTCCAGACGTTTTTATTATTGGTGAAATTCGTGATTCACAAACAGCAGCAATGACAGTTCAAGCAGCATTAAGCGGGCATCTTGTTTTCGGAACAATCCATGCTCAGAATGCTGATGGTGTAATTTCCCGTTTACGACAATTAGGGATTGATTCATATTATTTGCAGCAAGTTTTAACGGCTGTCAGTTATCAGCGATTAATTCCCTTAGTCAACGGAAAACAAGCAGTATTATGTGACTTGTTAACGCACCAGCATTTAACTGATTCAATACTTAATAAAACGAAAGGAGTCATTTCCAATGAATGGACAAAAAATCTTAAGCAGGCGGTGGAAAAAGGGAAAATCACCTCGGCAGTCGCTGCTAAGTACGCGCACGGATAAATTAAAGCGTCAGCAGCAGGCCTCCTTTTTCCTTTTGCTGGCCGACTTATTAACGGTTGGATTTTCTATTAGACATGCTATTCATTTTATTGGCACCGTGGAACCAAGTTTAATGTGGTGGACCATGAAAATTGATCATCGAATGCAAGAGGGGATCGGCTTTACAGATAGTATTCGGCAAGAAATAAAACCAGATTTGTATTATCAATTACTTTTAGCTGAGAAGCATGGCAACCTAGTAAAAACTTTGTATGAAATTGGCAAGTTACTCTCAGTACAGGAACGCCAACGAAAGAAGTTGATAACTTTGCTTCAATACCCTTTACTTCTTCTGATAATGCTGGCTATTGTGATTTGTTGTTTGGTCGGATTTGTATTTCCAGAATTAGATATGTGGCAAGGGAAAAGCAACCCCAATTTGCTAATTAAAGTAACAGGTTTAATTGGGAGTTACTTTCTAACGATAATTGGCATTAGTGGCTTATTCCAGTGGTATAACTGGCATCAAATGAGTAAGGAGCAAAAACTCATTAAACTATGTACTATTCCGATTGTTGGCAAATGTTATTGTTATTATTTTCAATATTATTTAACAAGTGTTTTAGGAGTGATGCTGCAACAAGGGTTATCACTTGCTGAAATTTGTCAGCTTTCACAAACATTTCATGGTGATTCAATTCTTTATCTTTTTAGTGGCAGGGTAATAAAAATTATTCAACGTGGCGGTGATATTTCTGAAGCTGTTAAGGCTTATCCGTTTTTACCGAATGAGTTGATTATTTTTATGAATAAAGGAACAACGATTGAAAAGATGGGGCAGGACTTAACGATTTTTGCAAACCTTCAATTTAAAGCCTTAACCAATTCAATTGAACGGTTGCTAGTTTTTGTCCAGCCAATTATTTTTAGTGTGATTGCAGTTGTAATCGTTGGGCTATACCTAAGTTTGCTGTTACCGATTTACCATTCGTTTCAAGGAGTTTATTAATGAAGATTTTAAAGAAAAAGGAATCCGCCTTCACATTACTTGAAATGTCAATTGTTCTTTTTATTATAAGTTTATTAGTTTTGATAGTATTACCTAACTTATCGCAACAACGAAAGCATGCTAACAGTATTCACCGAAAAGCGATGGTGTCAGTTATCCAAACTCAGATTGATTCGTATGAAAATGAAAATGGAACAGATAATGTCAATTTTGAAGAGTTGAAAAATGCTAATTATTTTACAGATGCGCAAGTTCAACAGGCTCATCGTGAAAAAATAGTGATTGTGGATGGAAAGGCAGTTCAACGATGAAAGCTAAGCAGAAAGCTTTTACTTTTCTTGAATCAATAATTGTTTTAGGAATAGCGGCTTTATTAGTATTAATCACAATTCCTAACTTTACCAAGGGACAGCAAATAATGGCCGAGGATCGGTTCTGGCGTTTGTTGCGGTATGAGTGGCGTCGCGCACAGCTAAGAGCTGAAGTTGGCCATCAATATATTGTAATTAGATACAATAAAGTTGGCGCGACGCTGTATTTTCGTGGGAATGATGGGATAAGAGAAATTGAAATCCCCCAAACATTAAAAGTGATTTGTTTCAATGAAGTTACTATCTCGCCCACCGGGTATACTCGAGCACGTACTCAGATATTTAAATCGACAGTTAATAATCGTCTCTACCGTATGAAAATTCAATTAGCATGGGGAGGATATCGACTTGAAGAAGGGGATGGACGCGGCCTTTATGATGGCAGATAGTTTAGTGGCGTTAACAGTAATTACTATTGGGATTAATTTGTTTTTTATTTGTGAACAGCAATTACAGGTTCAACGTCAAAGAGAACAGTTGAAATTAGCAGCAATACGACTGGGAAAAGAAGCAAGTGATTTATATGCTATGAAACATGAAAACATAGTGCTAAGTAAAGACAAAATTGTTGCAAAAGTTAATTTACGAGGATTAACAGTTTATTATCAAGATGAATGTCTTTACCGGATTGCAAGATGAAACAGACAGCTTTTACTTTAGCAGAAGGAATTTGTGCATTGATTATTTCATCTCTAATAATTTTTAATATAAGTTTAGCGATTACGGGGATTAAGAAGACTAATAGCGCGAGTCTGGATTCAACAATTGATTGGTATTTATTTCTTCATGAATTGGAGTCAGATAATCACCGTTTTGAAATAGTTCAAGTACAGGATCAAAAGTTAATTTTATTTAGTCAAGCCGCTCACCGCAATTATGAATTAAAGGGAAGCAACACACTATATTTAACTTGCCGTCAAGGCGGCGGCTACCTTCCTTTGCTTGATGGTGTTAAGTCTCGTGAATACTCTTTTACTCAGCTTGATTCCCAAAGAGTATTGATAGAAGTAACGAGAATAAGTGGAAAGAAAGTGAAATCAGTTGTTAAACTTTATCCTCCATCATCGGAATAAAACAGCCGGGTATATATTATTTATAAGTATCATTGTATTGCTTGTTATAAGTTCAGTATTGCTATACCAATATCAATATTATCAGGGGTATCGAGAACTTGAGAGAAGTCTATATCTAACCTATGTTCAAGAAATAAAACGAAATCTGAGATAGGCTCATTAAGAGTGTTGTCTTGAATTTGCTATGAAGAATAGTTAAACTAATAAAGGAATGATTGTATTATTTGGAGGCGACTAGCACTGACACAGAAAACACCACAGCAATTATTTGAACTTTTTGATAAGGCCACAGAAATTTTACAGGCAGCGTTGAGTTGTTCATATCTTGATGCATTGTTGGAGAATGCTGAAAATATTATTGACAATAATACTGTCCGTGTAGATGATGGGGTTCCTAACGAAAAGACAGTAAAAGAATTGCGAAAAATATATCAAGAATTAGATTTACAAAACGTAAAGCCAGAAATTATCCGGCAAATTATTCAGCTTAGTTTTTTGAAAGTAATTCGTAAAGACGCAATTCAGGCTAACCATCAAATGACTCCTGATACAATTGGCTTAATCATGGCTTTCTTGATTGAAAAGGTCACTAAGACTAAAGAAATCAAGACGGTTTTTGATCCAGCAGTTGGAACAGCTAATTTATTAACAACAGTTATGAATCAGCTTAAAGTAGATGGAGATAAGAACATTGCTGGCTTTGGGATTGATAATGATGAGGATATGCTTCAAGTTGCGAGTGTAAGTACGGAACTCCAACATCTTGATGTTAAGTTATACCATCAGGATGCAATTACAGCATTAGATATCCCTCAATGTGATTTAGCTATCTCTGATTTGCCAATTGGTTACTATCCACTTGATGAAAATACTAGAAATTATCAAACCAGGGCTAAGGAAGGGCATTCTTATGTCCATCATTTATTGATTGAGCAAGCAATGAATTACCTTAAGCCGGGAGCTTTTGGGGTGTTCTTAGTGCCAAGTAGCTTATTTCAAACTAAAGAATCACAATCATTTGTTAAATGGATTCAGTCTGTTGCTTATTTACAGGGGCTTATTAACCTACCAGCAGAACTTTTTGCTAACCCGAATGCGCAAAAGTCAATTTTATTGTTACAACGCCAGGGCGGTAATAGTAAGCAAGCTATTAAGGTTTTGTTAGGCGAGTTCCCTTCATTCAAAGACAAAGCTAGATTTGCTTCATTTATGAATGATGTTAGTCAATGGGTAACAACGAATTTACGTTAAAGGAGAAAAGTCAATGTCAAAAACAATCGCAGTTAACGCTGGAAGTTCAACGCTTAAGTTCAAGTTATTTGATATGCCAAGCGAAGATGTAGTAGCTGAAGGTACTATTGAACGTATTGGTGAGAAAATGGGTCATGCTAAGATCAAATATGGTGATGGTCAAAAGCATGAAGAAGATAAGCCGTTTGCTGATCATGCTGCAGCAGTTAATTACTTGTTGGACCAGTTAACAGCATTAAATATCGTTGCTAGTTATGATGAAATTACAGCGGTAGGTCATCGAATTGTTGCTGGAGGTGAATTCTTTAAGGATTCTACAGTGATTGATGATGATGTTATCAAAAAGATTGATGAATTATCAGAATATGCACCGCTTCATGAACCTGCTGAATTGATTGGAGTTCAAGCATTTCGTAAAGTATTGCCAAATGCATTTGCCGTAGCTGTTTTTGATACGTCATTCCATGTTGATATGCCTGAAATGAATGCATTATACAGTGTCCCTTATGATTGGTATGAAAAATATGGTGCTCGTAAGTATGGTGCTCATGGGACTAGTCACCGTTATGTTTCTGCTCGCGCTGCTGAAATGTTAGGCAAGCCACTTGAAGAGCTTAAATTAATTACGATGCATATTGGTGCTGGAGCTTCAATTACTGCGGTTAAGAATGGAAAGTCTTTTGATACTTCAATGGGCTTTACCCCGGTAGCTGGAATTACAATGGCTACTCGATCAGGGGATGTTGACCCATCTTTAATTGCCTTCATGCAAGGAAAGCTCAATTTATCTTCTGATGAAATGATTGATATTCTAAACCATAAATCCGGTTTACTTGGTATTTCCGGAACTTCACCGGATATGCGGGATATTCTTGCTGCTGCTGAAAAGGGCGATGATCGTGCCCAATTAGCATTGGATATTTACATTAATCGAATTGTACGCTACATTGGTGCTTATATTGCTGAAATGGGCGGAGCTGACGCTATTGTATTCACTGCTGGTGTTGGTGAAAATAGTGTCCCTGTACGAAAGATGATTACAGATAAGTTAAGCTACTTTGGCATTAAGATTGACCAAGAAAAGAATGATTGTCATGGCGTTGAACGCGATCTTTCAGCGGATGATGCTAAGATTAAGACATTATTGATTCCAACTAATGAGGAGTTAATGATTGTTCGTGACATTGAACGATTAAAGAAAAATAATTAACTTAGTTTAAATATATTCAATAAAACGCAACTAGTCGGCAATAAAAGTTTGTCTCTAGTTGCGTTTTATTTTAGAATTTAAGATGATTATAATTGTTGTCAAGAGAGAGGGTTAATTATGAAGTTTTTTACATCTGATACTCACTTTTTTCACGATAGTTTACTAGGAATGAATGATTTTGCACCGCGGCCTTTTATTAATGTTGATGAAATGAACCAAACAATAATTAATAATTGGAATAATAAGGTTGGAGAGAATGATATTGTTTACCATCTAGGAGATATTGCTCTATATTTTGTTAAGCCCCAGCGAGATGCATACCAGGCTATTCTTGAAATACTATTGCAGCTGCATGGTCATTTGATTCTTATAAAGGGTAACCATGATAGTCGGGCCTTATTTAAGTATCTCCAGAATCATAATTATGTATTTAATGGGTTGCCTAAATTTCAGTTTCATGATGTAGGAGCATTGATAAAATATGATCACCGTCAATATTATTTAACCCATTATCCGATGATGTTAGGGATAGCACCTCAGATAATTAATCTCCATGGACATATTCACCATTATTCAGTCCCTGTTAAAGAAAATATTAATGTGGGAATTGACGCTCCAGAACTTGACTATCTTACAGTTAAGCCTAAGTTTGGCGCGCCATTAAATTTTAAGGAAATAGAAGAGATTGTAAATAAAAAAGCTATTCACTATCCAGGACAGGATATTAAGGCTTAAATATAAAAGGATGTGAAAAGATGAATCGAGCTAAAATTCAGGATTATATTGATCAGCGTGAGGAGCAGCGATCGTTAATCTACCATGTAGAGAAGAGTGATAAGGTTCATTTTACAGTAAACGGTCACCCTTATGAGTTAGTTAAGGAATACCGTAATGGCTTTGACGCTGAAAAATTTGCTGAACGTTTTAGCAGTGTATTAAGCAAATACGACTATATCGTTGGTGACTGGGGATATGATCAGTTACGGTTAAAAGGATTCTATGATAGTGATAATCCATTGTTTGAGCCAGATCAAAGCGTAGAGACAATTGAAGATTATTTATTTGAATATTGTAATTTTGGATGTGCTTACTTTATCATTCATAATAATGATATCTGTATTCCGCGCCAGCATAGTCATCGCCAGCGCAATTCAAAAAAACGGACTACGCCGATTATTCACGAACGGCGACGTAAGATTAAGCAAGCAAATGTGCGGCAACGTCATAACCAGCAGGCCGAACGTGTAAAGAGCGGACATCATCAAAAATTTGTAATGCATCAACGAAAAAAGAGGAGTTAGACTAAACGATGAAGGACTATCAAGGATACTTTATTGATCTCGATGGGACAACGTACAAAGGGAAAAAACAAATTCCAGCAGCTGCCAGGTTTATAAAACGGCTACAGGATGCGGGAAAATGTGTTTTGTTTGTTACAAACAATAGTACGCGAACCCCTGATTTTGTGGCGGACAATCTCCGTAATAATCATAATATTAATGTCACTACTGAAAATATTTATACAACTGCAATTGCAACAGCGGATTATTTGCTATCGATTGCTCCAGTAGGAAGTAGAGTTTATGTAATCGGTGAATCTGGATTGAAATCAGCACTTCAAAACCGGGGATTCATTATTACTGATGAAAGGCCGGATTACGTAATTGTTGGGCTTGATACAAGCGTTACGTATGCCAAGCTTGAAAAGGCGGTCTTGCTGATTCGTCAGGGAGCTAAGTTTATCGGGACGAATGCAGATAGTAATTTGCCAAATGAACGGGGAATGGTACCTGGAGCTGGATCAATTGTAAAACTAGTAGAATACGCAACACAACAGAAGCCGATAATGATTGGTAAGCCTGAAGCAATCATTATGCAGATGGCACTTGCAAAAGTACAGTTACCTAAAGAAAAGGTAATAATGGTCGGTGATAATTACCATACTGATATTGAAGCGGCGATTAATGTGGGGATGGATAGTTTGCTGGTCTATACTGGTTTGTCGCGACCGGAAGAGGTAATAAAAGAAAAGATTCAACCAACATATAAGGTGAATAGTCTTGATGAATGGCAAATATGAATTAGTACAATGGACAAGGGCAATTCTATTAATACTGCTTAGTTTAATAACGGCTGTTAGTATTGCTCTTTTTATTGTGGTTAATATATCACCGCTATTTCTTACATTCCCTCATAATTCAATGGGCGTCTCTCCCCATAAGCTGAGGTTAGATTATTTAAGGGTAATTAAGTATCTTCAATTACCATGGATAAATACGTTAAAGCTAAATTATCTTCCAATTGCTCATTCAGCAACGCATCACTTTGCAGATGTGAAGCAGCTTATTGTGGCAAATGAAGTAATAATGATTGGAGCAGTTCCACTTTTAATTTATGGTTTAAAAAAACAAAAACGGCAGAATCAGCTTTGGCGATTACTTCTACCGTTTCAAGTGCTATTTATTCTATTAGTTTTTAGTGGTTTTATGGGGATAACAAACTTTGATGCTTATTTTATCAAATTCCACCATCTCTTTTTTAACAATATGGATTGGGTATTCAATCCTAGGACAAGCCCGATAATATTATTAATGCCCGAGAGTTTTTTTACATTACTTTTTTCGCTGTGGTTATTGATTACCTTATTGATACTCTTGATTATATGGGGATGGATAAAATGGAAATTACGCATCTTCTTTAGTAAAACGTGAACGGATTGCACCAACTACTGCTGGAATTAATGTTACAACGATAATTCCAATAATGATGACTGAGAAATGTTCTTGAACAAATGGAAGATTACCGAAGAAGTATCCGCATCCGCAACAAAGCAATACCCAAATTACACAACCAATAATACTATATTTAATAAATTGTTTATAAGGGAAACCGGAACCAGCTGCAGCAAAAGGAGCAAAGGTTCGGATAATTGGAATGAAACGAGCAAGGATAATAGCAGGTGCACCGTGTTTTTCAAAGAAAGCTTCAGCACGCTCTAAGCTTTCTTTGTTGATAAGCTTACCAAACAGTGAGTGGTTGGATAGGCTTTTCCCAATTTTATGACCAATCAAAAAGTTAAGTGAATCACCGCCAACACAAGCACAGAGGAATATGAGGATAAAGACCCAAATATTAAGGTGGTATCGTGGATCAGCAGCAAGTGCACTAGCAGCAAATAGTAAGGAATCTCCAGGAAGAAACGGCATAATAACTGCTCCAGTTTCAATGAAGATAATAGCAAATAAGATTAAATAAGTTGTATCGCCAAATTGGTTAACGATCTGGATTAAGTGAACATCAATATGCAGTATGAAATCAATTAGAGTTGCCAAATCAATTCTCCTTTTATATATTTAAGATAATACTGTTAAAGTGTAGCAAGATAGAAAAATATTGTGAAGTACCCATTAAAAGTTTTAATAGTTTTTTTGAGTTCAGCATCTTCTTATAGAAATTCTTGTATTTACTTAATAGAAAAATGTTTGTTAATTTAATAGAGTAGGTAATTTGTATTAACAGCTTCGATACATAGATAGCAATAAAATCGAACAATTAAATGAATTTGTTATTATAAAATTCGACTAAGTAAACTTGGAATAAAAAAGTTGAGATAAGTTGTTGACAATGATTGAGTTACACTGTATAGTAGTTATCGTTGTCAAAGCAGTTAAGAGCTGCTGAGATGTTTCAAATTGAAAGTTATAAATAATTGTTGACATCTGATTGATGACATGGTATATTAATAAAGTTGCTGATTGAGTTATCGATCAGAAGGAATTGAAAATTAATTAAAATTTCTTCTTGACAAGTTAAATTGATATATGATATAATAAAT